>JAFIHQ010000127.1 GCA_017849315.1 Treponema sp. | reverse complement strand
GTGGCGGTGGTAAAAGTTCCAAAACTCATGGATGAACAAGAGGCCAAGGAGAAAGGGCTGTTAGTCATACTGGGGACAGAACTGGATGACGCATATGTTCGTATGGTCAAATCGCACCTCTTTAGGCCAGAACTCATAAAAGAGACGAGTTCAGCCGCAAAAATCGTCTATACACCGCTTCACGGAACAGGTGCCGCCCTCTTTGAGCGCATCATGGGTGAGCTCGGATTACAGGTCAAGACTGTACCCGAGCAAAGAGAACCAAACGGTGAATTTCCGACAGTTTCATACCCCAACCCTGAAGAACCAGCGGCCCTAAAACTGGCAATCGAGCTCGGCAAGAAAGAGAAGGCCGATGTCGTAATGGCCACTGACCCCGATGCCGACAGGCTTGGCATTGCCGTACCGGACAAGAATGGAGACTTTGTCCTTGTCACCGGAAACCAGCTTGGCGCTCTTCATTTGGACTATATTCTGCTTTCTTTGGAAGAACTCAAAAAAATGCCGCCACGGCCTGCCTGTATCAAGAGCATCGTGACTACCGATCTCCAAGTTGCCATAGCAAAGAAGCATGGAGTTGAGTGTGTAGAATGCCTTACGGGTTTCAAATGGATCGCTGACGTGATGAGGTGCTTTGAAAAAGAGGGCAAGACCTTTGTTTATGGTACGGAAGAGAGTTATGGGCATCTGATTGAAACAGAGGTGCGGGACAAAGACGGCATCTCCGCCGCCGCGCTCACTGCCGAGATGACCCTGTATTGGCGCTCTCAGGGGAAAAGTCTCCTGGACAGGCTAGAAGATCTGTACCGCGAATTCGGTTTCTACGAAGAAAAAGGATTGAACAAGTATTTTGAAGGGCCGACAGGCATGGAGATTATGAGCGGCATAATGCAGGGTTACCGGGAAAATCAGCCAAAAGCATTTGGTGGTGTGCCTGTGGTCTCTATCCGCGACATTAAGACTGGTTTCAGTTGGAATGCAGACGGTTCAGACAAGACGAAATTGGATCTTCCAGAAAGCGATGTCCTGCAGTGGCGACTTGCGGATGGTACCCTTGTAACGGTTCGGCCATCTGGGACAGAGCCCAAAATCAAGTACTATATCCTGTCCAGGACTGAAGTCAAAAATGGGGACTTGGAGAATGCAAGAAAGGCAAGTTCATCAAAAATTGAAGCGATAATGGCAGATATCAAGAAGGTGTTAGGGTAAGAATCATGACACGTTCCGGCGGAGAGCCACTGTGGTCGCGCGTGTTAAGTGCTAACCCTCAGGCTGATTCAAGATCTGTGGCGGAAGATTCGTTTATGGAAAGTTTCTTGCCGCCAGACTGGGAAAGCCAGGAATACTGTGCCCTAGACGTGGAGACTACAGGGCTCGACCCTGCTAGAGACCGTATTGTAGAAATTGGAATTGTCGTCTTTGGCTTTGATAGAGATGCCGCGCTCGTACAAAAAGAGGCGTGGGTTTCTCTTGTAAATCCGGAGATGGCAATTCCCGATGCCGCAGGCGCAATCCATGGAATAACAGATCTGGATGTGTCCTCGGCCCCGCGCTTTGCCGAGATAAAGGAAGCGGTGGCATCCTATCTGCGCGATAGGATTCTTGTTGCCCACAACGCGCCGTTTGATGCTTCTTTCCTGCAAAATGAGTTTACCAGGCTTTCCGCTCCCTTTTGTGTGGCTCGAGTAATCGATACACTCGAGCTTACCAGGCTTGCATACCCCAATTTACACTCCTACAATCTGGGAAAGGCGGCCTACGTCTTGGGCATACCTTCCGGAAACGGGCATCGCGCCCTGGACGACGCCAAGACTTGTATGCAGCTTTTCGCAAGGTGCGCAAGAGCGCTTTCAGTATCAAGAGATTTACAACAAGATTCTCAAAAATGACCAACAAAAAGTCTGAAACACCAAGAACCGTAAACGGAAAACCACACCGCCCATTTAGACAGGAGCAAAGAACTGTGCTGGTCTTGTGTACGCTTCTCTGTTTGGTTTTTTTTGCTACTTTCCTTGGGAATAAGGCGCCAGTACTGAACCAGAGCCTTAGTGCTAAGATTGTCGAAGGGAAGGTTGTGGACAATGCTTCGGCAGTAGTACAAGAGCGCAGCGCAACCAGCACCGCCCTTCCAGTTGTAGCCTATGCAAGCCCCCATTTCCTTGTTGAACAACTTAACATAGAGACGATTGCCCGCATGGATTACGCCAAACTTTTTGATATCGGTTTATTACTCGCTCGACATGCGATCCATACGTCTTCCACTCCGGAAAAACTTGTGGCCGCGGTGTTCCCTTCAGCCATGGAAGTTCTAGCCATGCTCGCACGTGACCGCGATGTTGACGACTACCTCGAAAGCGCTTCCGACGGGAATAGCTCAGGGAGTTACTACGCGGAAATCGCGGCTTTAGTACCGGAATTTAGGCCACTGCGTACTCAATTCGAAGCCATTTATAGTGCCGTCTACCAGGTCTTTAGCAGACAAGGCAGAACCCTCGTTCCCTGGCAGACATCGAAGGAAGCAGTAAAATATCAAGGTGGGGTCACCTTGCCTGGCCTTTCAAGCCGCCCCCGGGAGGCCGACTACGATTATTCTCACACCTATGCCTTGGACATATTCTTCAACAGTGTTCGTACCCTACCTTTGAACGGCGGCAAGGAGCTTGGGCCGACTGTTTTTTCAGTTTCAGATGGTATCGTTATAGCAGCTGATTCGTCGTGGCGTGGCGGAGAAGAACTCAAGAGTTACAAAGCCGGTGGGATAACGCCTAAAGCTGGCAACGGTGTTATTGTATTCTCGCCTTCAGAAAAACGGTATTACTCCTATTTCCACCTCCATGATGTCCTAGTAGAGACAGGAAATGTAATCAAAGCAGGTCAACCTATCGGGCACGGAGGCAATACAGGCGCAAATGCAGCAAGAGCTGGGCACGGAGGGCACGTACACGTGGAAATCTACGATGCCGCACATGCACAATTCCTGCGGAACAGGGACATAGCAGCCATAATCTTCTGACACGGTTCACTGGGCTTCCTGGTTCTTTATCTTGAGGCCCGCCCCTTCACCTGTTCTGGCCCGCCTCTTCACCTGACGACGCACCTTGGGCTACACTTCTCCCATGAATGAAGATAAACGGACAAATTTCGGAGATCTTCCGGACGCACTCAAAGAAGATATGGAGCACAAGAGTATCGATATAGATCTGACTCTAAAAATTCTCAATGACTACAATGCGGGCTTCTATGACAATGTAGAACAGGTGAGAGCCTCAGGTGTCCCTGCCATAGATGGTCAAACTGTCGTGGATGTCCGTAGGCGACAACAAAAGGACGCAGTGCTTTTTTGGATGCCCGAAGACGAAGCAAGGGCCAATCTTGCCAGGTTCGGTCTAGACCTGCCCCAAAAGACAACTCAAACGGGGGACCAAACGATAGGATTTACGGCCTTTGAGCTCGAAAAGATCGGTTCGGCTCTCTTGCCAATCACTGGCTACGGGGTTCTCAATGGAGGTTCTGCGACCAGTTATGCAGACACCAAGAAGAATCTTGCCTTGGGCGAAGATGCCTTTGCCGTTTTGAAGCCAAAGTTTGAAAAAATGGCCCTAGCATGCAAAGACCAACCCAAAGGGCTAACGCCAGCGTACATCAACCCCGACGGCTCGCTTGGTGCAAGTTTTTTGGAGCTCAAGATGCGGGCCCGTTTGGAGCAATTTGCCAGACTCAAGGCCCTTGGGCAAAAAGATCCAGCTGTAGAAGCAGCTCTTCGAGCGACGGCTGAGTTCATGCCCCTGTTCCAAATGACAAGCGCAGGCAACAACACTCAGCTTTTGGAGGCGTATAAGGCCATGGCACAGGACCCGCTTCTAAAGCCGTTGTCGCAAGAACTCGGTATCGAGTCCGCACTATGGCGTACCGGCGTCCAAAACATGATTGCAGCCTATACTCATTCCAGTGAAGGGCGGCCTAAGAGGATCTTTGACCATGCCTACGGAAAAGAAAACTCAAGCCTTGCGCTTCCTGGCGGTCATGGACAGTGTTTCCACGTTCTGTCGGACGTCTTCAAAGACCTCTATGCGCACGGTACAAGGTTTGTTTACCTAGGCAATGTGGATAATATTGCATACACGCCCGACCCTCTTGAGTTGGCGCTCCTTGCTCTCTCGGGAAAACCAGCTGCTTTTGAATTCAGTGTGCGTACGCCCATGGACATAAAAGGTGGTGTTCTCGTACGCACCGATAACGGGGGCTACACAATTGCGGACATTGGCCCTGCTATCAGTTTCGAAGAAGTCTTAAGGCTGGAAAAGGAAGGCAACACGATACTCTTTAACTGCGCTGTGGGCCTTTTCGACCTTTCCTACCTTGTCGAGAACCTTGAAGAACTCAGCCGCAAATTGCCGGTGCGTTTTACCGATCAGGACAAGGACGCGGGCCGATACTCCCAAGCCGAACAGGTGACATGGGAAGTGCTGGGCTGTTTGCCTTCGTGTCTCGCGTTCGCGGTGGATAAAAACGAACGATTCCTTGCAGCAAAACTGCTGATCGACACCCTGCTCACTAGCGGCGTAGGGCTTGACGATGAGCGCCTCCCGGTCGCGCTCCGCAATGTCGCTCAGAACCTTCACCAAGGGCTCGTAAGCTTGTTAGGGAAAACCTATGGACTCGTGTTGTCTTGCGGCAAATGGGTGCCAGGAGAGTCCCAGGGGCAGCCCTAAGACCTTACGCCGTATATAACCTCCAACCTTTTATCGCACGTCTATGAACATAAATGAATCAATTTGACTGTGGTTGGAACTTTGCTATGGTGACAGGAATCCCTTCCATTATGCAAGCGTGACTTTCCGTAGTGCCGTCCGTGGCTGTTAACAAGTTAGCAGAGCCTGAATTGAAGATTTCCTCGACCATAAGCCCAGTGGAGGTAGCCTCTTCGGCCCTCAACGTGCGTTGTGGAAGTGAAAACTCCGACGCAAAAAGCCAAGTCCCCTCTGCTGCAGACACCACTCCTTCCCGTATTGATGCATCGAATTTGACTGGAATACACATTTCCCCTGTCGAACTGCGCACTATGGCCAGTTCTCCATCAAAAAGGCCATAAGATTTGGCTGTCGCCGGATTGATGATCAGGGTGTTCGTATGGCATGAATGCGGATAATCACCGCCCTGAGAATGTACTCTAAATGCAACTTTAGGTGTTATAAGAAGAAGTTGGTTCACCTCGTTTGAAGTGAAAGCGCTGTGGTGTGGCCCTTCAAGTTCGAATTTTCCTGAGGCCGTAGCCAAAGGAGACTTCTGTGGATCTTCAGAAAAGTCCGAGATGCGTGTGTTAGCTTGTGGTGACGACTTAAAAATTCCGGTGCGCTTGAACTCTTGGCTGTCTGCTATGCAAGAATTGGCAATAAAGTAGTCGACCCATTCACTTTCGGTTCGGCCTTCGGTAAACAAATTTTCAAGCCCAAGTTTGCTTGCAAGATCACAAAAAATGTCATAATCGGAGCGTTCCATTCCGGTATACGGCAAGATCTTTGACTTATACAATAAGTAATTCCCTGCCCACGGAATGCCTATGTCCTCCTTCTGTAAAGGCGAGGCGACCGGCAAGATGACATCGCTAAAGCGGGCGGTGGGAGTCATGAACATCTCGTGACAAACGATAAAGTCCACCTTACTAAAGGCTGCAATGCTCTTTTGAGCATCGGCGCCCTGGTTGAGCAGATTGCCGCCTGCCGAGTAGATGAAACGAATTGTCGAAGGATACTCTGGCTCGCCGCGCAACACAGCGTCCGGCCAACGGACTATCGGTATCTTTGGACCAGTGTTTTTCCTGCCCGGACTCAGTGTCTTTATGCGTGGTGCAGGAAGACGATTGTTTAGCGAGCCGGACGAACCACCACAAACGCCCAGGTTGCCACTCGCAAGT
>JAFIHQ010000003.1 GCA_017849315.1 Treponema sp. | reverse complement strand
GCCGATGGTCTCATTGGCAATAAGTCTGTAGTTCTTACGTCCATGACAAAGCGCGTCGACGTTGCCGCTTACACGGTCTGCAAACTCACCTACGAAGGCAAGTTCCCTGGTGGGCAGACACTGATCTTCAACGTCGCAAACAATGGTGTTGGATTGCCCGAAAAGAACCCGAACCTTTCCGCTGATATCATGAAAGTGGTAAAGGATTTTGAAAGCAAGATCGCATCTGGAAAGATCAAGGTTTCTGAGATTCCACAGAAATAAGTGGAATGAGAAAGGCAAAAGGCCCAGACAGGGCCTTGCTTTAGGTTCGAATACAAAAGCCGCCGGTCAAGTGCGCTTGGTCGGCGGCTTTTGTATCGTCATGGGCATAGCGTATTTAAGATAGGGTGTGCTACGCTCACGAAAAGAAGAGGGTTAGGGGGATTACGGTGGCATACAGCGTAGAAATGCTCAATATTACAAAGGATTTCCCCGGAATTCGTGCAAATGACAATGTGACGCTTCAAGTTGAGGAGCGTAGCATACATGCACTGCTCGGGGAGAACGGCGCTGGAAAATCTACCTTGATGAGCATTCTTTTTGGTCTTTATCATCCCGAAGAGGGAGTCATAAAGATTCGGGGTAAAGAGGTTCACATTGAGGATCCGAATGTGGCTACAAAGCTTGGCATTGGTATGGTCCATCAGCACTTCAAACTGGTCCACAATTTTACGGTCACGCAAAACATCATTCTTGGTATGGAACCGCACCAGGGTCCGATTGTCGATGTCCATGCGGCAGAAAAGAAGGTAGAGGAGCTTTCCAAGTTATATGGATTTGCAGTCGACCCGCGAGCGAAGATAGAAGATATCTCGGTCGGAATGCAACAAAGAGTCGAGATACTCAAGATGCTCTATAGAGATGCCGAGATTTTGATTTTTGACGAACCTACGGCGGTTTTGACACCACAGGAGATCGAAGAGCTTATGCAGATAATGCGTAGGCTCGTGAAAGAAGGCAAAACCATTCTGCTTATCAGTCATAAACTTAAGGAGATAAAAGAGGTTGCCGATGTGTGCACGGTGTTGCGCAGGGGCAAGCTCGTAAAGACGGTCAGGGTTGCCAATACTTCCGAGGAAGAAATGGCCCAGATGATGGTGGGCCGCGAAGTCAATTTCCATGTTCAAAAAGCTCCAGCCAAACCGGACGACGTATTTTTGCAGGTCGAGAATCTCAATGTCAAGAATACAAAGGGTGTTCTTGGCACCAAGAACCTTTCTTTTGAGTTACATGGTGGCGAAATCCTGGGAATATGCGGCATCGACGGCAATGGGCAAACTGAGCTCGTTCAGGCCATTACCGGGCTTACCAAGGTAGAATCTGGCAGAATCTTGTTACATGGTAAAGATATAACGCATTATAGCATAAAGGAAAGGACAGACGCGGGTATTGGGCACATCCCTGAAGACAGGCAACTGCACGGCCTCGTATTGGATTTCAACCTGGATGAAAACCTTGTTATTCACAACTACTATAAACCACCATTTGCACACTCTGGTATCTTGAACAAGAAAGCTATTAGGGTAAACGCCGAAAGACTTATCAAAGAGTTCGATATTCGATCCGGCCAGGGGCCCAGCACTCCAGCACGGGCTATGTCTGGCGGAAACCAACAAAAAGCAATTCTTGCAAGAGAGATCGATCGCTCTCCAGATGTCTTCATAGTGGTTCAGCCAACGCGCGGACTCGATGTTGGCGCTGTAGAATATATACACAAGCGAATAATTGCCGAGCGGGACAAAGGAAAGGCGATTCTCCTTGTTTCCTTGGAACTGGACGAAATCATGGACCTTTCAGATCGAATAGCCGTCATCTTTAGCGGCGAAATTGTCGGCACCGTAGATGCCAAGGCTACCAACGAGAATGAGCTTGGTTTGATGATGTCGGGTTCGCTTAGAAAAGATGGACAGCAGCCGCATACCTCGACTGCACGGAGGAACGCATGACAAAACGCTCGGAAAAACTCGTACTTCCAATAATCTCTATCGTTTTGGGCTTCCTGGTAGGAACTATAATAATAATCGCAACTGGGCGTTCTGTCTCCGGCATGTTCATAGCCCTGTTTAAATCATTTACTGGAATAGATTTAAGTGGAGGACAGGCGTTTAATCCCCGGTACATTGGTGAGTTCGTTGTTCAGACAATGCCCATTATTCTTACTGGCTTATCCTTTGCTTTTGCTGCCAGAACAGGTCTATTTTGCATCGGAGCCGAAGGTCAACTCATGGTAGGCTCAGCCGCGGCGTCAGCAGCAGCTCTTTATATAAGCGCGCCTGCATATATCCATGTTCCTTTGGTTCTTTTGAGTGCAATGCTTGCTGGTGCATTATGGGGTGCCATTCCAGGGTTTCTGAAGGCTTATTTCAATGTACCGGAAGTCACGGTTTCCATAATGCTCAATTATGTAGGCCTTTACCTCAACAACTTCATGGTGCTCAACGTCTTTGGTTCCGCCGACAGAATCAAGACGGCATTTTTCCCACAGTCTGCCCTGCTGGAATCTCCTTTCCTGGAGAGTATCACCAGGAATTCGCGACTCAACTGGGGCTTTATTCCGGTTATCCTCATGCTGTTTTTGTTCTCCTTCATAATCAACAAGACAACCTTTGGTTTTTCTTTGCGCGCGGTGGGCTACAACAAGGAAGCGGCCCGTTACGCAGGCATGAAGGTGAGGCGCAATATCGTTGTGTCGCTTATGATAGCGGGCGCCTTCTCCGGCTTGGCTGGAGCCGTTATTACGACTGGCACCTTCAATTTTGGCCGAGTCATTGCTGCATCGGAAGGGTATGGGTTTGACGGAATAGCTGTTGCCTTGGTTGGAAGCAACGAAGCCATTGGGATTTTGCTTGCCGGTATGCTGTTCGGAATGCTCAAAGCCGCACAGCCGCTCATGCAGGTACAAGGTATTCCTCGCGAGATTGCAGGTATCATTCAGGCAGCGATTGTCCTCTTTGTTGCTATGCAGCAAGGAATTAAGATGATAATTGGAAAGTTTGAGAAGCGAAAAGCTTCTGCGCCTGTCGCCGAGGGGGAAAGAGTATGACATTGAACGCTTTTCTTGAAATGATCCCCATTTCCATGATGTTCGCTTCGCCGATTATAATCACCGCCCTGGGAGGGCTTTTTAGCGAGCGCTCTGGTATTGTCAACATTGCGCTGGAAGGGATAATGATGGTCGGCTCTTTTACGGCAGCGACGGTGACGGTGCTTCTCGAGTCCACGACGCCGTTTGCTCCATGGATCGGTTTGGCTGCAGCTGCTGTTGCCGGTCTTGTTTACAGTATTCTCCATGCTTTTGCCAGCATAAATCTAAAGGCAAATCAAACGATATCCGGTACTGCACTCAACATTCTTTCCAGTGGACTTACGATTTATCTCTGCCAGATAATCTTCCACCAGCAGCGAACCAAGGTTTTCCAAATGAGCATACAGCGTGTCACGGTCCCATATTTGTCCGATATTCCGTTGTTAGGGAAGTTGTTCTTCACGAGCATTTACCCAACTTTTTATGTGGCTGTCGTGCTGGTCGTAGTAACTTGGTTTGTCGTGTACAAAACAAGGTTTGGGCTTAGGATGCGTGCTTGTGGCGAAAACCCTCAGGCCGCTGCAAGTATGGGTATCAATGTGGCAAAGATGCGCTATGCCGGCGTTTTGATTTCTGGCCTTTTTGCCGGCCTTGCCGGTTGGATTATGGTCCTGACCACAGATATTCAGTTTACGCAGAATTCGATTCATGGCACTGGGTTCATTGCAATCGCTTCGCTCGT
>JAFIHQ010000126.1 GCA_017849315.1 Treponema sp. | reverse complement strand
ACCGGACGCCCTTGCGAGACAGCATCTTCTTGCACTCGAACTCCGGCGATGGAGGCTGCGGTCTCCAGGCTCACCCTAAAAGTGAGGAGTGATGTCTTTTTCTGTTTATTATAGTGTATGTCGACAAGGGGAGCACTTTCAACAAAGACGCCATCACTGTCGACGAGATCCATCATTTGACCTTTCTTGATATCTGGGCTGAATTCCCAAGGTAACATTACTTCGGCCTGAGTCTCGTTTACCCGGCGTACAAGGCTAATGGCCAAACCAGGACAGGTGCTGATGCAGGCCATGCACGCTGTACACACGGTGCCGTCAAAATATGGAATGTCCATTATATCGCCACGGCGAGGCCTCAAATGGATAGAATCATGCGGACAAACTGTAGTACAGGGATTGCAGGGTATTTCTTCGGAGCAAAAGAAGATAGGGCGCCATTGTTCAGTAGGCATAACCTGGCTGCGAGAGAAGCACTCACCCGGCTTGGACTTGAGCACTTCTCGTTTGTCCAGCCACGCTTTTTCCACATTCACCTTGTTCCCAAGAAGCTTTGCGAGATTATAGGCTGCAATTCTTCCACCAAACATTGCACTGGAAGCCTCGGCAATCTCTTCGGCATCGCCGGCCGCAACCGCCAGGATGCCGTACTTCGCAGCTTGGCGCAAGAATTCGTCGCAAGGACTTAAGCCAGTCGCGATCAAGACGGCGTCGACATCGTACTGAAGGCAGCTTTCCGGTATAGGCGCAAATCGGTCGTCCACCTTGGCTGTGATGACCCGCTCCACTTTGCCCTGCCCCTCTGCCTTTATTACGGTGGTATTCAGGTGAATCGGTACGCCCATGCGTCTTATCTTGTCCGCATGTACCTTATATCCGTTGATTTTGCCCATGATTTCGGCAATACCGGCCACCTGGATGCCTGCCTGCAGCGCGTGATACGCAGCAATCAACCCGACATTCCCAGATCCCACAATAAAGATTCGCTTGGCGGGTAGTACGCGATCGCGGTTCACAAGAGTCTGAAAGGCTCCCGCACCAAAAACTCCAGGAAGGTCGTTACCGGGGAAAAGCACTGATTTTTCTCGAGCTCCTGCAGCCACAAGGAGGGCCGTGAACTCTACCAGGACATAGGACGAATAGTCTTTGTAAATTCCCGCCTTTCTATCTTTAAAAAGCCCTACGACTGGCGCATTTTTGAGCACCTGCACATTGGGTAAACGATCCAGTTTAGCCGCAAGTTTGTCGGCAATATCTATCCCCCTCACTCCTGCATAACAGTCTTCCTGTGAACCAAAAAACTTGTGCGTTTGCAGGACAAGCTTACCGCCCAGATCGGCTTTGTCGTCTGCAACAATAACCTGGTACCCCATTTTGCCCAGTTCATAGGCAGCAGACAAACCGGATGGCCCACCGCCTATGACCAGTATATCGGTCTTGAGCATGCGTTTTTCGGATTGCTGCAGCGGCATATCATCTTCCGGCAGCCGAGGCAAGCCCCGCAATGTCCTAACGTCCATGCCCTCTCTCAGTGGGGTCACACAAGACTTCTTGGGGACTCCATCCACCAGCACCGTGCACTGCGAACATTGCCCATTCGCGCAAAACAAACCTTGTGGTTTTCCATCTTTTGGATGAAAAGAGAACTGAGCGACCCCGAGCGCCACAAGCGCCGAGGAAAGCGCCTCGCCTTCCAAGCCTTTTACCGGGTTTCCATTGAACAAAAACCCCACTTCTTGCACCTGTTTTTCGGGCAGGATGGGGTGAGCACGTACTCTTGGCATTCTATTCCTCTACCGGAGAACCTTATTTAGACAATTGAACTCCGCAATCAAAATCGATCGAGACTTGAAAAAAGGCTATAGCCACTTGTGCAATACTGTCAAGAAAAATTCGCTTAATAGGCCCCGTAAGGGCCACAAGGGCCGTAAGGCGGTATGAAGAACAGCGGCTGCCACGTGGACCACCTCTGTCACCAGTGTTAGAATTATGCGGTTAGTGGTTTATCGTTGTTACCTAACGTCCAATGTCCTCTGACATTGGTCCACTGGAACGAAGCCACAAAAAGCAAGGTTGAGGTTGCCCAAAAATGAGTGGATCGAAGAATTGTGATTTCTTACATTCAATTACCGATATACAAGGGCTCAAGGTCACCGTGATGGGCCTCGGGCTCAATGGAGGCGGACTTGAGAGCGCCAAGTTTTTTTACGACCATGGAGCCCAAGTGACGGTGACGGACCTTCAAAACGAAACTGTTCTGCAGCCCTCCATTGAAGCGCTTGGCGACCGCAGAATTCGATATGTACTTGGGAAGCACGAGATTGAGGACTTCGCAAACGCGGATATCGTCATAAAAAACCCTGCGGTACGCAGAGCTTCCATCTATTTGGACGCAGCCAAATGCATTGAAACCGATATCTCGATTTTCTTGCGATTCTCCGCTTCTCCGCTCGTAGCCGTTACAGGGACCAAAGGCAAATCTACTACGGCAAGCGCAATCCATTATGGCTTTGTGCAATCCGGCGTCGAGGCGTTGCTTGGTGGCAACATAACTATCTCGCCCTTAAGTTTCCTGGAAAAAACCTCGCCTGAGCGCCCTGTGGTGCTTGAGCTCTCGTCTTGGCAGCTTGCCGATATGAGAGGCAAAGGCGTTTTAAAGCCAAAAGTTGCGGTTATCACGGCAATTATGCCCGACCACATGAATTACTATAAATCGATGGAAGAATATGTGGCGGACAAGCGCCTCATTTATAAAGACCAGGATAGCGACGACTATACGGTGTGCGACAACGACTCCGATTGGGGAAAGAGCTTTGCGTTGGAAAGTAGTGCACAGATACTCTGGTACGGCGCCAGTGAGCATAAGAAACTGGGCGCCTGGCTTGAAAAAACAGAAGGAGGAGTGCACGGCGTTTCAAACTTTGGCTTGTCGTTCCAGAAGGAAAGCGAGCTGCAGGCTGGACCTTCCGAGATCGTACCCTGCCGCATAAGGCTTCCAGGGCCACCCATGAAAAAAAACCTGCTTGCGGCCGGCTTGGCATTGCAGGCGAGCGGTTTGCCGGCTGACAAAATAGCTGCCGCCATGGGGACTTTCCCAGGCATTGAACATCGGCTGGAATGGTTTGCAGAGGCAAACGGGATAAAGTGGTACAATGACTCAGCGGCCACAGTTCCTCAGGCTGTAGCTGCAGCACTGGACAGTTTTGACGCACCTATCACGCTCATCACTGGAGGAACCGACAAAAACCTCGATTTTGAACCCGTAAAAACTGCCTACAAAAAGGCGAACAGAATCATCTTGCTGAGCGGAACCGGTACCGACAAACTAATGCCTCTGCTGGCCGAACAGGACTTGAGATGGCACGGCCCCTACGACGATCTTAGCCAAGCAGTACAAAAGGCCATCGATGTTTCTCATCCTGGATCGGTTATCCTGCTGTCTCCTGGATGCGCGTCCTTCGGGATGTTCTTGAACGAATTCGATCGGGGCAAGAAGTTCAAGGATTGCGTCTTGCAGCTTATTCATCAATAAATCAGAAATCAGAAGGGTCAATAAGTTCAATAAAAGGACACCGAAGCATATCCGACGAAGGACTCATCCTCCCTAATGGAAAAACTTGTATCATACGCGTTGAGAACTGCCTGAGAAGCACCCATCTCCAAGGCAAAGCTCATCGCCGCCACAGCGGCACCTGCGGAGCATGCACAGGCCTTTTTATTGGCGAGCGCTAATGCCGCATCGCCATCCATGGCAAGAAGCGCATCGACAAAGGCCTTGTCGTTGACTTCCCTAACCCACTTTACTGCGGCTGGGCCCCTGCCCACCGGCACAAAATCGTAGGCGGGACCGTAATGCGTGAGGTCGCTCGAACCAATGCAAACGACTTTTTTGTCCAGCAAATTGGCCGTTCTTCCTAAGGCGCTCCCAAGTTCCCTGGCAAGATACGAAGGAGGACACCGAAGCCACACGATGTGAGCTTCGGGTTGCAAGGCCGCGATCATTGGCAAAAGCACCTCGACACTGTTATCTGGGTAAACATCGGGTTCGGGTTGTGGGACTCCAGAATCATGAAGATCATCAAAAGTCGCTTTTAAAAGCTCGGTGTCTGCATGTGCGACTCCAAGAGGTGTACGAAAACCTGCCTCGGGAGCGTACAAGATGGGATGGTTGCGCCCAAGGTGCCCTCCGATTATGACTACAGTCTCGGCCTTTTGGAGCGACAAGGCAGATTGAGCGGCTATATGTCCGGAAAAATACCAGCCAGCGTGTGGCGATACAGCCGCCAAAGCAGGCTCGCCATTATAAGTTGACGCTTTTGCACAAGCGTCCAGGAACTCGCTTATCTTTGCCGCGCTGGAAGGATACCAACCGTAAGGCAGCTCCGGCTCTCTTACTTCCGAAACGGAATTCATCCTGTATCTTCCCTCCCTGCTTTGAATTGGTTTGTTTGGAATCGATACATT
>JAFIHQ010000125.1 GCA_017849315.1 Treponema sp. | reverse complement strand
GTACGGTATGAGGCAGGGGGCGGGTATACAGAGGCAGGGTTGAAGGGGTTAACGGGCAGTGGGGGGAAGTTACGGGCACAGGAGGTGCGCGTTGCAGGGCCGGGGTATGCCTATACCGGGACACTTGAGGTGGATTTAGGAAGTCTCGCAGGCAAGCCTCTTATTGAAGCCACCGGTCAGTTCCAGAATGCTGATGCAAGGTCAGGTGTCCTAAGCGTTGCCCTGCGATACAGCGACAAGATCGTGGATGCAAAAGCTGCGATAAACGAGTTCCCGCTTTCGCAGTTACTTGGGGCGGATGTAAGTGGCACGGTAAAGGGTACACTTGAAGCAAAAGGGGAACTTAGTTCAACTATGCTCGAATCGGGCAAACTGAATGTAGGAACTTTGCCTTTGGTAACTCTAAACCTCGACTTGGTGAGCGCATTTTATAAAAAGACACCACTTGATGGAACTTTGAATGGTCGTTTGGCCAATGGAATTCTAGAATTGTCTATTCCCGGAATCGAATACGCGGGCACCAGTATAGACGATGTACAGCTCACTGCCTCGTTATTGGATGGGAAACTTGGCCTGAAAGGTCGATTAAAGACTGGCCTTGGTCAAAATCCTATAGAGGCAAGTTTAGTCTTGGACGGGTTGCTGCATAGCCCGAATGGCATCGCGAATTCTACCTTCAACATATCGAAGTACTCGGCGGAATTTAATGGAAAATTTCAAAATATCCGTTATGGTGAAACCTTGACTGATACTTGGGCGTTTTCTGGAAAGTACGAAGCAGGAGACTTTACCTTTGTGGGCGGACAGGATGCGATGAGAGTAAGTTTGAATAAGAATGGCTCCTTTGAAGCAAAACTTGGTGGCTCGATGCCCATAAAAGCAACCATCAGGGGGCAACTGTCAAACCAGAGCATCGATGCGAGAGTGGACGACATCAGTTTGAACTTGTCCACACTCAACCCCTTCCTTTCCAGTCAGGACTTTGCTATCGAAGCAGGCGTGATGCAAGGCAATCTCATCGTCAGTGGGACATTCGCAAATCCCACACTTGACGGGAAACTGTACCTAAAAGATGGAGTATTCAGGACAGGTCTTGGTCAGTTTGGTAAAATAGGTCCTCTTAACTCCAGTATAAACATCGCTGATAACCTCATAGTTGTTCCGGATTCGTTCGTCCCTTTGGGCAAAGGTGGGGTAAATCTTTCTGCACAGGCAAATTTTGAGCAGTGGGCACTGATCGATCCCAAGATAAAGGTCAAAACGCTTGAAGACAGTGAACTGCTGGTTACAACTTCTCTGGGACCAGTCAATTTGGATAAGGTTTTGGCCAAGTTGGACTTGGACTTGAGCTTCGAGAATGGGCTTCTCTCTGTTGGTGGAAAGGTCCAATTGCTTGAAGGGCAAGTTTCCACTAATCTTCAGGCATTGGCGGGAATCAACACAACAAGCGCTGCAGCCACTGTTTCTGCAGCGGAATCTCCTAACGTTGTATCTGAACCCCTGCAGTTCCATGCAGACGTTGCAATCACCTTTGGCAAGAAGCTGGAGCTGTATTTCCCTGACCGTAATATTCCTGTTCTGCATGGTTTCTTGGATCCAAGCAGCAAGCTTCAATTTGGGTACGATAGTGAAAGTCAGTACTACACACTTGATGGGCAAGTCGACTTTAGGTCTGGATACTTCTTCTATTATTTGAGAAACTTCTTTATAAGAAGTGCAAGCATTTACTTTAATGAGGACAGCACCAGATTTAATCCTCTGTTCTCGATCGAAGCAGAATTACGCGAGTCTTCCGGAAGCTATGGTCTAGTAAGGGTAGCGCTGTCCGCAGACAGAACCCCCTTTGATAATATGCACTTCCGCCTGAGTTCACAGCCGGCAATGACCGAGGCTCAGCTTATGGCCTTTATCTCAGGTGGGGTGTTGTCTACCAATACTGACAGATCCTTGAACCTTGTAGAGACAGCAATTGCGTCCTCTGAGTTTCTCCCTCAACTGCGGTTCTTGAGTTCTTTTGAACAGAACATACAAAGGGCTTTGGGCTTGGACATTCTCTTGCTGCGTACGACTTTCATTCAGCGATGGCTTATGGATATTACGAAGCCTGTAGGTATTCCTCTGGCCACTGATCCGCTTGCCCATTATCTCAATCAGACATCACTTTTTATGGGTAAATATGTAACAGACTCGACCTTCTTGTATGGCAATTTTGTATTTAGAGAGAACCCTCTTGTTAGTTCCTCCCGTTTGCGCCTAGACTCCGAGTTTGGAGTAGAGTTGGAAACGCCGTTTGGACTTATGAACTGGAGTATTCTTCCGACTTATCAAAATGGCAAACTCGATATTGGGCAACAACTTAGTTTGAGCTGGCGTTATGCGTATTGATAGGCATTGACTTAAAACTGATAGGAAAACTGATAGGAAAAGGAACTTGTTATGAAACGAACCCTGCTTGTACTTGGTGTTAGTGTACTTCTACTTGTCGCTGTCGGCGCTCAAGAGGCGAATCCTGACTGGTTCTGGAATAAGCCAATTGAGTCAGTGCAGTGGGAAGGGCTCAAGAAGGCGAATCGAAATGATTTGGATGGAATCTTGCGAGGATATATTGGTAAACCCTTTACGGAAGATCTTTGGCTGGAAATTCAAAGCAAACTCTATGGGTTGGACTATTTTGATTCCATCGAACCACAGGCGATTGCTTCGAACAGCGGGACAGATGGCCTCGTAATTCGTTTCATTGTTAAAGAAAAGCCTTCAATTCTATTGCTGAAGGTCGACGGTAACAATTCGGTTAGAACCAGCGATGTTTTGGGCGCAGCGTCTTGTAAAGCAGGAGAATTCTATAACCCAGCCAAACTCGATTCGGACGATGCCGCCATTGTGAAATTCTACCAAGACAAAGGATACCCTGATGCAAAAGTGACCCATGAGGTTAGGCCTTCTGCCGGAGATCCTGATCTGCTCGAAGTGGTGTTTCATGTTTCTGAAGGAGAAAAAGTCTCCATTCGGAGCATCAAATTTGTCGGCAATAATGCTATTCCTTCCAACGTACTAAAAGGTAAGATGACGCTTAAAGAAAACGGCCTCTTCCAGGACTCCGCATATTCGGACGCGAAACTTGAGGAAAGCAAGGCAGCTATTCTTGATCTCTATGCAACGAAAGGATATGTTGATGCTCGGGTAGTAGATGTCGTCAAAGACTACGAAAAGGATGCCAAAACTGGAAAGAACTGGCTAACCCTTACGATTTCCATCTCCGAAGGCAAGCAATGGATTTTTGGGGGAGTCAGTTTTACTGGAAATCAGATTTTTACTACTGAAAAACTACAGAGTCTTATCTCTTTGAAGCCAGGAGCAGTTCTCAACTACAAGAAGTTCCAGCAGGATAAGGCAAAAATTGAGGATCTCTACTTTGAATCGGGATATATTTACAATCAGATTACGTTTACGCCGGTTAGGGACGAAGTCTCTGCAAAGATCTCTTATTCGGTCAGCATCGTGGAAATGGGGCGAGCCCATATTGAAAACTTGACCATTAAAGGCAATACAAAAACCAAAGATTATGTGATCAAGAGAGAAATGCCTTTGGAAGAGGGAGACGTCTTCTCCAAGACTAAAGTCTTGGATGGGCTACGGAATCTCTATAACCTCCAGTATTTCTCTACGGTGTCGCCGGAATTCTACCAGGGGTCTACACAGGACCTCATGGATCTTGTCATCAATGTGGAAGAAATTAGTACGGCAGAAGTCAATTTTGGTGTTACCTTGAGCAGCTTAGGAAAGCAAAGCGCTTTCCCCCTCTCCGGGTTTGTAAAGTGGAACGATAGAAACCTCGGGGGTACAGGACAGAATCTCCAAACCAACGTGATGCTTTCGCAAACAGAACAGTCAGTCGGGGTTGCGTTGAGCGATTCTTGGCTGTGGGGTAAGAGAATCTCAAGAAGTTTGGGACTGAATGTCGGACATAGTCTTGAGGAAACTGGACAGGACAGTGTTGCACCAATCTATACAGAAGAAGACATACCAGACCCCTTCACAGGATTGGGGTCAGGTCTTAATCAATGGACGGGTTCTCTGTCCGCCATTCCTAATGAGTACTTAATGCCGTACGACAACATAGATATTACGCTTACTGGAAGTCTGGGATATACACATAAGTCAGGGAAGGGCGATCTGGGCACGAGTGCAGGCCTTTCCACTGGATTCGGGCGAAGTTTTTACGATGCGGACAAGTACAGACCGTACGAAAAAGAACTGCGGGAGACGAACAACCAATGGCTTTGGACAAACAAACTGCTGGGCCGTGTATACTTCAATAGTACAGATTATTGGTACAACCCTTCGTCCGGGACATTCCTTAGCGAGCGCCTTACCATAACCGGGCTTCTGCCTGTTGAGCGTCAGCATTACATCAAGTCGGACACACGTGCCGATGCATATTTTAAGCTCTTCACCATACCATTTTCGGAGTCCTACAAGTTAGATGGAATTCTGGCGCTGCATACAGGTTTTCAGGCTCTCCTTAAGTCGCCCTGGTCCTCGGAACTTCAAGTGACACGCGATTGGATCAGCCTTGACGGCACTTTTAACGTGCGTGGCTGGACAGATCTTTATGGTTCAAAAGGCACGATGTTGTGGGAGAATTCGGTTGAACTGCGTCTTCCTGTGATTCCGAACGTTGTGGCCTTGGACATGTTCTTTGACGCCGGTGCGATGTTGGGACAAAAAGGAATGATCAAGATGACGGGGGACAAGCCAACGGTAGATACTACCAAAACCAACTTCTCTTTGGATTGGGACAACTTTGCATTCAGTACCGGCTTGGGGGCAAGATTCATAATTGCGCAGTTCCCATTCAGGCTTTATCTTGTAAAACGTTTTACCTTTGATGGAGCGACAATCGACTGGAAGACGCAAGGCTTGAACTTTGACTTTGTCTTGAGCATAACACAGCCGCTCTACTGATTTCCTGTTGCCTGGGGTGGGTTTGGAGTTTGCTGATGTGATGGGTTGCATGGAGGCTTTGTGATGTATGAATAGAATAATACGGCGCATGGGTTCGGTAGACGTGCGGAAAGCCTTGCTCGTAGTGGCCCTAGTCCTGTTGGAATTCGAAATTCAGCCGCTTGCCGCGCAACAAATGACGCGAATAGCAGTGATAGATATGGGCCGAATTCTGGATACTTTCTCCAATAGTGCTTCTGCAGTCAACAGTTTTGCGCAAAAGAAGGCAGAGATACAAGCCGAGGTTGACAAGAGAGCCAGCGAAATTAAGTTACTTCAGGCAAAAAAAGCGGAGGCACAAAGCAGGTCCGACACCGGGCTTGCTCAGTCTATCGATACCGAAATCACAAAAAAGATGGCAGAACTCAAAGACTATGTGGCAGCAAGGCAGAACGAGCTCGACATAATGGCCAAGGCCATTAGCGCGTCGGACTCCTTCTTGCAGAAGATAGACTCATGTGTCAGTCAAGTAGCCGAGTCCGAGGGGTACTCTATTGTGCTCAATCTGACGCCAAAAGACGCCAATAACATCATTGTATGGAACTCAACTGCTATCGACATTACTGATGAAGTCATTTTGGCTCTAAGACAAGGGCAATAGGCTCTCTAAATGCCGCTGGCTTTTTCTTGTATCTGAGAATACCAGGGAGAATACCGCTTAGCCTATGAGTGAACACATGGCAATGCTGGATCAATACCGCAGGATCAAGGCCGGGTATAGGGATGTTATACTGTTCTTCAGACTGGGCGATTTCTATGAGATGTTTTTTGAGGATGCACAAGAAGCCAGTGTCTTGCTAGACCTAACGCTGACTCAACGCCAAGGCCAGCCCATGTGCGGCATTCCCTACCATGCCGCGAAACCCTATATCGCCAAGCTTCTGAAGGCCGGCAAAAAGGTTGCAATTTGCGAACAACTTACTGCGCCAAAGCCTGGCACGCTGGTAGATCGCGATGTCATTGAAATAGTCACCCCTGGAACAACCATAGACGAAGAGTATTTGGACCAGGCGACGAACAATTACCTAATAAGTATTTGTTATATAAATAATTACTTATGTATAGCAAGCCTCGATGTTTCAACAGCTGAATTTAGGGCTTATTCGGTTGCCGATAATGGCAATCCGGCTGATTGTGTGAATTTCTTACGCTCTGAGTTTTCAAGGCTTTCTCCACGTGAAATAATAATTCAGCAGTCGCTATGTGAAAGGCCTGGTGTTCCGGAGCTCCTACGCCAGTTCGACACAGCTCTCGTACAGCGCCAGCCGGATTGGTATTTCGACGTTCGGCGGTCTTATGAGCACTTGAGAGAGCATTTTAAGGTCGCATCGCTCAAAGGATTCGGATTTGATGATGAGGCACCTGAACTTGCTGCTGCAGGTGCAGTATTTGACTATGTAACAGAAAATTCCAAGACACAAAGTCCACATATTCAAAGTCTCTTGAAGTATGATCAAAGCCAATTCTTGGCGCTGGATGAAGCAACAAGAAGAAACCTCGAACTTGTAAGGAATCTTTCGGATTCAAGCCACAGAGACACACTGCTCTCGGTTTTGGATAGGACCAAGACAGCTGGTGGGCGTCGCCTGATGCAACAGTGGATTCTTCAACCTCTGCGGAGCAAGCCGGAGATAGATGAGCGCCTGGGAATAGTGAGCAGTCTCTATAAAGACCAGCTCCTGCTCTTTGAGCTTCGCAAACGTCTTGCCTGCGTATTGGATTCTGAGCGCCTCATAGCTCGCCTGGCAATGGATAAGGCTCACGCTAAGGACTTACTTGCCTTAAGAGACTCTCTAAAGGCCTCGCTTGACATAGTGGATCTCTTACGACAGAGGCAGTTCTCGCTTGGTTCCTATATGAACATCTCAGAACAGGACGAAGACGGTAGTGCAAAAGCTGCGGATACCATTGAGCGCGCAATCAAAGAAGATCCTTCGATACTCATAACTGAGGGGAACCTCATACGCGATGGCTACGATGCGGAGTTGGACAGACTGCGGGCTCTCAAACGGAATTCGACAAGCGTACTCGATGCTTATCTGGAAGAGGAAAAGGCAGCCTCCGGAATCCAGAGCCTTCGTATCCGCTATAACAAAATCATAGGCTATTATTTGGAAGTGACCAAAGGCAAACTGGACTCAGTGCCATCCCATTTTATTCGGCGACAGTCACTTGTTGGTTCCGAACGCTACACTACGGACAAACTTGCCGCTCTGGAGAGTGAAATCAACGGGGCAACCGAGAAAATCATCGATCTCGAAAAAAGCATTTTTCTTAAAGTGCGAGATGCCAGCAAGGCATACCTTACTGCCATGGAGCACGTGGCTGCTACGATAGCGCGTCTCGATTGCTTTGTGTCTTTGGCACAGGCTGCTACAGAACAGGGTTTTTGCAGGCCTGATCTTTGTGAAGAGGGCATAATCGACATACGGCAAGGGCGACACCCTGTCGTAGAAGCATGTCTGCCTGCAGGTGCGTTTGTTCCCAACGACATAAAGCTCGACACCAAAAACCAGTTCTTTGCACTTGTGACCGGACCAAATATGGCTGGCAAATCTACAGTTTTGCGGCAAACCGCCCTTATAGTGTTGATGGCCCATATTGGGTCCTTCGTGCCTGCAGAATCTGCTTCGATTGGTCTAGTGGACAGAATTTTCTGCCGCGTTGGAGCTCAGGATAACCTTGCAAGGGGAGAAAGCACCTTCCTTGTAGAAATGCACGAAACTGCCTACATACTGAACACTGCTTCACCTAGGAGCCTTGTGATAATGGATGAGGTCGGAAGGGGTACGGGCACGCTAGACGGTGTGAGTATTGCATGGGCAGTCAGCGAGTATCTCCTTGATCGAATTCGATGCAGAACTCTTTTTGCCACGCACTACCATGAACTGACTAATATGGAAAATCCCCACCTGGTCAATTTAAGCATGGCGGTACTTGAAAACCAAGGTGAAATCGTCTTTCTAAAGCAGCTCGTAAATGGGCCTGCTGCGGGTTCCTATGGTATCCATGTTGCAGGTCTGGCCGGCATACCGCAAGAGGTGTTGAACAACGCAAGAAGCTTGCAAAGCAAAATGGTCCATTTTGAACATAGTCTTACACAGGCGGAGTTACAGCCACATGATTTGGATGTACCGCATGACTTAGGAGTAGCCGAAGCTAAGTCGGTTCACGCTGATACTTCGATTCGTACCAGTACTTCAGCAGAACTTTTTAGCCCCGAAGATCTGGCGCTCGCGAAGATTCGCAGCGCTGATATCGACAGGATGACGCCCCTTCAAGCGCTTGAACTGTTGGCAGATGTTTTAGAAATGCTGAAGCAAAGCACATAGCCTTTGGCGTTTCTCTTTTGTGGATTGCACATATATGAGCACCTACATCCTAGACTGGATAGCACCGCAGTACTGTGTACTATGCGGGCTGCGTATCCATGGGCAACAACGAGCCGTCAGCGGACCATTGTGCAAGTCATGCGCCAACAATCTACCACCCAGCCCATTATTGAGATGTCGTTTTTGTGGTACGGAACTCTTTGGTGAAGATGAGATTTGTTATACATGTCGCAACAGGACCCATTCGTATGAAGAAGTCTTTCCCCTGTTTCGCTATCGTGATGCTCCGGCAACGCTTATTCGCTCCTACAAAATGTCTCAAAGGAAGTCCTTGGCAAGTTTTTGGGCGAATCTGGTATACGAAGTCTTGCAGCAACGTTGGCCAGAGTATGTTGTTGTGCCCGTTCCACCTCGACCAGAAAAAATCAAAACGCGTGAGTGGGATCAAGTCGAGGCTATTGCCACAAGGCTTGAGAAAAGGGGAGTTCCGGTGGTTAGGCCTCTCGTACGGATGGCAAGCGAGGAGCAAAAATCGCTGGGCAGGGAAGGACGCAAAGCGAACGCATCAAAAGGGTACGAGTATAGTCCAGAATATCATTTTGACGCCCCACAGCTAGTAGTGCTCTTTGATGATGTTTATACGACCGGAGCGACCGCAGAGGCTTGTTCAAGGGCCCTCCTCACTAATGGAACAAAGAAAGTTGCAGTACTCGTGCTTGCAATGGATTAGTTCGACGAATGCCGCGCTTGACTAAGAAAGAGCGAACTATTAGTATAAAAGTATGTAAAAATAAAAAGATTCTTTTTAGGAATAAGGAGAGTCGGTTTTCGACTCTTTTTTTTTGCCGCGTGTTCAAGGTTCGTTCTGTTTTGGAGGGATTTTAGAAGGTGGTTATTCAGGCTGGCCTGGAAGATGAAATTGAGGCCTTACTTGCGAAGGCAGGAATGCGTCTATTGACATTCTCCGTCTCACAGCGCAAGGGAAATGTAAAAGTAACGGCCACTGTTTTCTCGCCGTCGGGGACTGGTACGGAAGAGTGTGCCAAGGCGAGCCGTCTTATAGAGGCAGAGTTGCGGCGAACTGCCAATATACAAGACCCTGAAATTGAAGTATCAAGTCCTGGCATTGACCGCACAATCCGAACACCAAAAGAGTGGCAGGCCTTTGAAGGGCAGCAGATCAAATTGCTCTTGGTGTCGGAAAATGAATGGCGCAGCGGAAAGCTTGGCAAGTATTGTGGCAACAGAATAGATTTCATAGAAAACGATATCTCAACTGCTATAGAGATTTCAGCTATTGCAAAGGCTAAGCTGGATTCCAGTTATAAGGGAGAGTAAGCCAATGGCGTCAGACATGGCCGAAGCTATTAGAGAGCTAGTCAACGAGCGTGGTATTCCTGAGGAACTTGTGGTTAACACCCTCAAGGATGCTCTGTTGGCCGCTTACAAGAAAAAGTATGGTACGAGCGAAAACGCGATTATACGCTTCCGTGACAACTATGAAGGTGTCGACATCTATGCCAAGAAAGAAATCGTTGCGGACGATAATTTGGACGACGATGTTCTGCAGATAACCATTTCAGAGGCAAGAAAATTCGCTGAGGACGCAGAGATTGGAGATATCCTGGAACTGCCCATCGATCCTCAGGAATTCGATCTTCAATCTGTCACAGTAGCCAAACAGACGACGCACCAAAACTTCCGCGACATCTCGCGCGATACACTTTATGCGGAGTATAAATCGAAGCAAGGTGAACTGGTAATTGGGTATTATCAACGCGAACGAAATGGGGTGATTTATGTGGATTTGGGGAAGGTTGAGGGCATTTTCCCCAAGAAGTACCAGTCGCCCAGAGAAGTTTACCACGTTGGAGACCGAATTAAGGCTCTTATTTATGAGGTTGAAAAAGGGAAGAACGGGCTTCAAATCGTTCTATCGCGAAGCCATGCGGAGTTTGTCACAAAACTTCTAGAGCTGGAAATTCCTGAGATCTACGATAAAACCATTGAGATTTTCAAGATTGTTCGAGAGCCCGGCTATAGGACGAAGGTTGCAGTTTATTCCAAGCGTGATGACATAGACCCTGTTGGCGCTTGTGTTGGTCCCAAGGGAATACGGAGCCAGCTCATAAGCCAGGAACTTGAAGGCGAAAAAATAGACTTTGTAAAATATGACGTGGATCCAAGGCAGTTTATAAAGAATGCGCTTTCTCCTGCAGAAGTTAAGTCTGTGTATATACTTGATGAAGCCAAGCATACAGCTCTTGCAATAGTGTCCGAAAAAGAACTATCAATAGCAATTGGGAAGATGGGCCAGAACGTTAAGCTCGCTAACAGGCTGTGTGATTGGAACATCGATGTTAAGACTGAAGAGCAGTATATGCAGGACGTAAGGACTCTTGAGCTCAAGAGAGCGGCAAATAGTCTCTTTGGGGAGAATGTTGAAGCCGAACCGGAAGCCGCCCTTGAAGTGGAAGAAGAGGCCGTGCGGCTTGCTGATTTGCCAGACATGAAACCTGAATGGATAGAAGCCCTTTCGCAGGCTGGAATTGTCCTTGTAGAAGATTTTCTTGAGTACGATGACGACGAACTGGTTAAGAAGTCTGGCCTTGATGCGGCGGATATTGAGGCAGTTCGTGGGGTCATCGAAGAGAACATCGAAATCGTCCAGGAAGAAGGCGAGGCAAGCGCCCAGGAAGGTGAAGAGTATCTATGCCCCGATTGTGGGACTGTGGTTACTCCTGATATGAAACATTGCCCCAATTGTGGCGTTGAACTGAGTTTTGAATATAGTGACGACGATCAAGGGGCATAAAGGTAAGATATGACGGATAACACCGACGACGCACAGAAAAAAGTTCATCTCATTAAGCAAGCAAAGCCAGCATCGGCCGAGACTCCGGTTCAGCCCTCTGTTAAGCCAGAGAAGCCGGACGAAGAGTCAGGCGTGGAGAAGCGAAAAGTCGTAGTCGTTAAGAAAAAAGTTGTGTTGAAGAAAGCAGCGGCCAAAGTGGTTGCACATCACGATGCCGAGCCTGGAGAGGCCGAAGCGGAATCCCAAAAGCTGTCTTCTGCTCAGCCTGTGCTGGCCCAAGCCACATCTGTGGAAGCCGCTCCTGCTGTAGAGACGTCAAAGGTCGGTGTTTCTGAGTCGGCGCCACAAGCACGGAAAGAGAAGGCCGAACAGCAGCAAGAGCAAAAAGGCAATGCTGTAGCGCATGCGGAACAGAGCAGGCCTCAAGGGTCTGCATCGAGCGTTCCACCAGTCACCTCCCGCACCACTACCCAGGGAGGCGCGGACACCCAAGGACAGGCAGACCACAAAACACCTACGAGCCCACATGCACCTTCTGCACCTCGAGCGCCGGCGGCGCCGCCATCTGGGCGGCAAGAAAACGGTTTGCCTCAGAGGCCGCGTTCGACCGGCCCTGTGGGTATCGTATCGGGTAGACCTGCCGATCAAAGTGCTTATCGTTCCCAAGAAAACCAGGGACGATACTATTCCGACCAGGGTCAGGGAAGAACTGGATCATACCAACGTGGTTCGTCTTCCGGCCCTGGCTCTTCGCCAGGAGCAGGTTCGGGATATCAGAGTGGGTATCAGGGCAGAGGTTATCAGGGCAATCGAAGTGGGTATCAGGGTTCCAGGCCTTATTCTGGCCCGCAAGGCGGATATCAAGGCCAGCAAGGCCCAGGGCGTGGTTCAGGCTATGGTGTGCAACAAGGGCAAGGCACAGGGGGATACCCTCGTGGGCCAAGACCTCAGGGTGGTGCACCAGGATCTGCCGGTCGACCGGGCGGATATCCTTATTCGCAGAATCGATTTGGCAACAGACCGAATGCCGGCGGCTCGGGGCGCGGCCTTGGAGGTTCAAGGGGGGCTGCACCTGGTCCTTCTCCCATGGAGAGCAGCAAGACAGCCCAAAGGAAGCCGGCAACAAAACGCAAGACTACTTTTGCACGACACGAAGACGATCTCGAGCTGGAAAAAGAGCTTCAACTCAAGAAGAAGGCCGAATCGAGAGCCATTGCGATACCCAAATCCATCGACATAATGGAAAACATCTCTGTCAGCGATCTGGCAAAAAAGATGAATATAAAGCCTGCGGAACTGATCGCCAAGTTGATGAGCCTTGGAGTGATGGCCACCATAAACCAGAAAATCGATGCCGAAACTGCTACGATACTCGCAGGCGAATACGGATGTGAAGTCCGTATTGTCAGCCTTTTCGATGAGACAGTAATTGAAAAAGCCAGCGAAGACCCTGCTGCCATGAAGCCACGTCCACCTATTGTGACCGTTATGGGACACGTCGATCATGGCAAGACCAAACTGCTCGATGCGATACGAAAGACCGACGTGGTTTCCCGCGAATATGGTGGAATTACGCAGCACATAGGCGCTTATCAAGTAGAGACGCCACATGGGAAAATCACTTTCCTGGATACTCCTGGACACGCCGCTTTTACGCAAATGCGTGCGCGCGGTTCACAGGTAACTGATATCGTGGTCTTGGTCGTGTCCGCAGTGGAAGGCGTAATGCCTCAGACTAAGGAGGCAATCGATCACGCTCGTGCTGCAGGTGTTCCAATTATTGTTGCGGTGAACAAAATCGACTTGCCTGATGCCAATGTGGATAGGGTCAAGACTCAGCTTTCGGAGATTGGGCTTCAGCCAGAGGAGTGGGGTGGAACCACACAATTCTGTGAAGTCTCGGCACTTCAAAAGATAGGCATCAATGAACTCATGGATGCAATTCTTCTGCAAGCTGAGGTGCTCGAACTCAAGGCGAGTTACGATCGCCTGGCAGAGGGGAAAGTTATCGAGTCCAAAATTGATCAGGGTCGAGGCATCGTTGCCACTATTATCGTACTAAATGGCACGCTTCGTATTGGTGATCCGTTTGTTGCGGGCATATTCCCTGGCAAAGTAAGAGCAATGTTCAATGACAAAGGTGCGCGTGTCGAGATTGCAGAGCCCTCCATGCCTGTAGAGGTGTTGGGCTTTGAAGGCATTCCGAATGCAGGCGATCCTTTTGAAGTCGTTGAGGACGAAAAATACGCTCGTGAAATTTCTGCTAAACGCCAAGAACTCAAGAAATACGAAGAGGGTAAGAACGTCAAGAAAGTGACTTTGGACAATTTGTACGAAACGATTTCTGCTGGAGAAGTACAAGAGCTCAAGGTTATTATCAAAGGCGACGTACAAGGGTCAGTAGAAGCGCTCAAGAGCATGCTGGAAAAACTGTCCACGCCAGAGATACGTCTCAATGTGATTCGTGCCGCTGCAGGTGCCATTTCGGAAGACGACGTAATGATGGCTTCTGCTTCTGATGCCATTATTATTGGATTCAACGTCAGGCCGACTCCGTCAGCCAAGGCTCTTGCTGAACGCGAAAAAGTTGATATCCGAAAATACAACATCATTTATAGAGCGCAGGAAGATATACAGAAGGCAATGGAAGGCATGCTGTCGCCTGAACTTAAAGAGCAGGAGATCGGCAAAGCCGAAGTCCGCGAAATCTTCAGGGTGCCAAAAGTTGGCATCGTTGCGGGCTGTTACATGCTTGAGGGCGTCGTCCGACGCAATAGCCAGGTCAGGGTTGTCCGGGACAATATTGAGATATTCCAGGGCAATATAAATTCGCTTAAGCGCTTCAAGGACGATGTCAAGGAAGTGACAGCTGGCTTTGAGTGCGGAATTGGTATAGAGAACTGTACCGACCTTAAGGTGGGCGATATTCTCGAGATCTACGAGACAATTGAAGTGGCAAGGACCTTGAGTCAAGCCACTGCCACTCAAGCCAAGGCTGACGAAAACAAGGCTGGAGGCGGCAAGCAGGAAGATACCAAGGGCGCTGGTAGCGCTGGCAGTACCAGCAACAAACAGGCGGAGAGCAGTGGATCAGAAAAGGCTTAAGCGGCTGGAAGAAGTGCTGCGCGAGGAGATTGCTGCGCTGATAAGCCGTGGTGAAATCAAGGACCC
>JAFIHQ010000016.1 GCA_017849315.1 Treponema sp. | reverse complement strand
CTGCGCGGTGTATGATGATGCCGCGGCCGCGGGAAATATAGCCCACGATCGGGTCGCCCGTGGCCGGCCGGCAACAGCCCGCAATCCGAATCATCATGTTGCGCGCCCCATCGATGGAAAGCCCTGCCTTGTCGCTACGCAGTTCCTGGCCAGGCCGATAATTCCTGTATTCGATCTCCGTTCGGCCCGCCTCGCCGGCCACGGGCTCCTGGCCTTTTTCCGTGCGGACGCGGGCTTCCTCCGCTGCTGTGAGTTCCTTCTCGGCCTTTTCCTGCTTTTCAGGCTTTTCAGGCTTTTTAGGCACTACGATGCTCTTGTCTATGGCAAGCACCTGCCCGCTCTGCACAAGGAGGGCACGGATTTTCTGCTTGGCTTTCGAGGTATGTGCAAGCTTGAGCCAGTTGAGATTTGGCTTTGCGTTGGGCGAAGTCAAAATCTCTACGATCTGAGTATTCTTAAGCTCGGCGTCCAGAGGGATTATAGCGCCGTCCGCCTTGGCACCAAGGCAGTGCGCGCCAATGTCCGAATGAATGGCAAAGGCAAAATCGATCGCCGTGGAGCCTGCCGACAGTTCGATGACATCGCCTTGCGGCGTAAAAACAAAGATGGAGTCCTTGAGGAGTTCCTTTTTGATATCGTCCAGATATTCGGCTCCCTCCGAAAGAAACTCGTTCCATTTCTTGAGTCTGTTGACGATAGGCAACTCTTCCAGGTTGGGCTTCTCGGCCGTTTTGCCGCGCTTGTAGAGCCAGTGCGAGGCTACGCCGTATTCTGCCACCGTGTGCATCTCGTGCGTTCTGATCTGGACTTCCAGGAGTCTCCCGCCATAGCACATGACCGTGGTGTGCAGGCTGCGATAGCCATTGGCCTTGGGCATGGCAATGTAATCCTTGAATCGGCCGTCGATCGGCTTCCAAAGCCGATGCACGAGACCCAGGAGCGCATAACAATCGTTTTCCGTATCGCAGATAAGCCGCAATCCCAGTAAGTCGTACAGCTCTTCCGGCGACTTCCCCTCTTTGCGCATTTTCTGATAAATCGAATAAAAATGCTTCGCTCTGGAGCTTATCTCGACGTGTATCCCTGCCTTGGTCGCGGCGCGGCGGATATCCTCGCTCACTCTTGCCAGGTAACGTTCCCGCGTCGCTTTTTTGGAAGAGACAATCTCTTTTATCTGATCGTACACTTCGCGGTTGAGGGCTTTAAGCGAAAGGTCCTCGAGTTCGTCCTTAAGCCAGGAAATACCGAGCCTGTCAGCAAGAGGCGCGTAAATGTCCAAACACTCCGCGGCAATGGCCTTCTGACGATCTTCGGGAAGGTATTTCAGGGTGCGCATGCTGTCCAGTTTGTCAGCGAGTTTTACAATGATCACACGTATGTCGCTCGTCATGGCAAAGAGCATCTTACGCATCGTTTCTGCGGCCTGAATGGTCTTATTTTTGGCTCGAACCGAAGAAAGCCGCGATACCCCCGCGACGAGTTTTGCAGTTTCTGTGCCGAACTTTGCGGCTATCTCCGCGTCCGGCGTGGCCGCAAGCACGGCCTTGCGGTTCGCAGCTTTGTTCTCTTCGTCCTTCTCTGACCGACTCGCATCGTGTACCAGCCCCGCCAGTACCGAATCCCGATCCATGCCCATGTCGAGGAGAATCTCCGCCACGTGAAAGTCATGTTCCCAAGCGTATTTGCCGTCGGAACGAAGTTGCTCCCCATGTTTCTGTTTGGTCCATTCCAGGGCTTGCAACGCAAGGGTTGAACCTTCCTCGCCGAAAGCAGTACTGCACTTCTGCAAAAATACGGTAACTTGATCTTCCATAGGCATTTACCTTACGCCTTATGTTCCTTAGGTGCGTTCGCGAAGTATGTTCTTCGCGGCTTTGGATTTAGCCATCAAACCTTGGCCAATGCAAAATATAAACCGTCGGCGTTGACGGGGGAGTCAATCTGCCGATGGCAAGTGTCCGCCCGTGACTCTTTGTCTGCCCGCAAGATCCAACCAGACCCGCAGGCCTTCAAAGCCGCTTTCAGTTAACATAGCACAAATACTGGCAACTTGAAATGGATCGCTTTCAAAAAGAAGATAGCCGCCTGGAGCAAGGAGGGTTTTGGCCTGAGGAATAAGTCGACGAATATAATCCAGACCATCTTGCCCACCGTCCAGTGCCAACCGCGGTTCTTTGCAGCCTGTCTCGAACATGGCGTCGACATCATTATGTGGAACATAGGGGGGATTTGCTGTAATGATGTCAAAAGCAGCGCGCCGCTCGGCCTTGATCTCGGCGTTCATCTCAGCCTTCGCCTCGGCCTTGGTCTCATGGCTAGCCTCAAAGCTCAAAAAGGTACTCAGGAGATCGGAAGGGAAAAACTCAATCTCCTTTCTTGGAGTTTCTTGCTCTAGCAGTCGGATGGAATTCTGCCGCGCCACTGACAGGGCTTCTTCCGAAATATCGGAAGCGCTCACCTGCCACAAAGGCCGCTCGCAGGCAATGCTGATTGCCACAGCTCCGGAACCTGTGCACGCATCGTGAACGCGAACACCACAGGAACTCCCCTTGGCTCCAGAATGCTGCTTCACAAGAAGCTCCAACTGATCGCCGACCTCCAAAGCCGCCTGAACGAGCGTTTCTGTATCTGGCCTCGGGATGAGGACGGCGCCGTTCACCATAAAACTGCGCCCAAAAAACTCCTTTTCGCCAAGAATTGCCGCGACACTTTCGCCTGAACGGCGCCGCTCGAGAAGCACTTGAAAAGCCGCAAGCGCATCTTTGTTCGACTCAGGATTCCATGCAAGGGAGAGCCGGCTTAGCAGTTCTGTTCGCGAAATCAAAAGACAACGAGCAAGCAGGAGCGTCGCATCCAAAAAAGCGGTATCCGGATCGGGCAGTGTTTTTGCCGCCTCGGACAAAAGAAAACCGTAGGTCACGCTATGGACTCAGCCAAAGCCTGCTGCCTTGCGTGTGCAACAAGCGCATCGATAAGCTCATCCATCTCGCCCTCCATAATGAGATCGAGCTTGTAAAGCGTAAGATCGATTCGATGGTCGGTGAGGCGGTTTTGCGGGAAGTTATAGGTGCGAATTCGTTCTGACCTATCCCCTGTACCTACCTGGCTTTTCCTTTCCGCCGAACGCTCAGCCTGAGCCTTGGCTTCTTCCAGATCGTAGAGGCGGGCCCGCAAGATGCGCATGGCCTTGGCCTTGTTCTTTATCTGGCTTTTTTCGTCCTGGCAGTGAACGACAATGCCGGTAGGCAAGTGGGTGATTCGCACCGCGGAGTCGGTGGTGTTAACGCATTGGCCGCCGGGCCCGCCTGAGCGCATGACGTCTATGCGCAGGTCCTCCGGCTTTATTTCGATTTCGGTCTCCTCCATCTCGGGCAGAACCGCCACCGTCACCGCGCTTGTATGGATACGCCCCGAGCTTTCGGTAGCAGGGACACGCTGCACGCGATGAACGCCCGATTCCCAGCGCAGTTTTTCGTAAACCGAGTCACCAGCTACCGAAAACACGATTTCCTTCATACCCCCCAATTCGGTGGCATTTTCGCTCATCACTTCCACGGTCCAGCCCTGATTTGCGGCATAACGGGAGTACATCCTAAAGAGATCCGCGGCAAAGAGTGCGGCTTCTTCTCCACCGGTACCGGCTCGTATTTCCATAATAATAGATTTGTCGGCCAACGGATCCCGCGGCGCAAGGAGCTGATCCAGGTCGCTCTTGAGCTTTTCGACCTTCTTTTCAAGGTCCGAGACTTCGTTCTCCACAAGATCGCGCAGCTCCGGATCCTTTTCCTGACTCAACATGGACCTGGTATCCTCAAGTTCCGCAAGGGCCTTTTCGTATTGTTTCCCTGCGTCATCGATAGCAGCGAGCTTGGATCGCTCCTTCATGATCTGCCTGTAACGGTTCTGATCGCGTACCACGGCAGGATCAGATGCTTCGGTGTCGAGGATTTTAAGTCTTTCTCGTATTGAAGTAAGTTTTTGTATCACACTTAATGGTATACCGAAGGAGTCATTTGCTTCAATTGCCCTGCAACTTTCCCCTGTGTCTTGGGCAAGAGTCTCTTGTGCGAACTTATGGGCATCGATATCATTGTAAAATCATGTTGGATTACCGATTTATCAAAGAAAACCTTGCCGCCGTCAAGCAGAATATCGCTGACCGTTACATGGTCGCAGATGCGGATCTTGTGGTCGCTCTTTACGATGAGCGTGCGGCTAAACTCAAGACTCTGGAAGAACAGCGCAAAAAGCGCAATGAAAACGCCGCGGCTATGAAGGGCAAGCTTTCGCCTGAAGAGCGCGCTCGCGTTATCGAGGAAGGCAAAGCGCTTAAAGAGAGTATCGCCGCGTTGGAAACGTCTTTGCAGGACATCGAAAAGCGGCTCTACGAAGCTGCGATGCGGATTCCCAATATGGCTCATCCTGATGCTCCTCGTGGCAAAGAAGACAAGGATAACCTCGAAGTAAAGCGTGTTGGTTCCCCGACTGTTTTCGACTTCGAACCAAAAGACCATGTGCAGCTTGGCCAGGAGCTCGACCTCATCGACTTTGACACCGCCACGCGCGTTTCCGGCACCAAGTTCTATTATCTGAAAAACGAAGCGGTATTCCTTGAGCTGGCACTCGAACGCTATGCGCTCAATTTGCTTCAAAAAAAGGGATTCATGGTATTTGAGACGCCCGATGTAGCAAAGACAGAGATTTTGGAAGGCATCGGATTTATTCCACGCGGTCCGGAATCCAATATCTACACTATTGAGGACGAAGATATGTGCCTTATCGGTACCGCGGAGATTACGCTCGGTGGCTATTATTCCGGCACAGTATTCGAAAAAAAACAGTTACCGCTGAAGTTGGCAGGAATTTCACACTGTTTTAGAAGAGAGGCAGGCGCCGCAGGTCAATTCTCAAAAGGCCTCTACAGAGTACACCAATTCACCAAGATCGAAATGTTTGCCTATACGTTGCCAGAAGAATCGGACGCTATGCACGAGTACCTTCGCTCCATAGAAGAAGAGATTTTCTCCAGCATGGGAGTTCCATTTAGAGTGGTAGATACCTGTACAGGAGATCTGGGAGCTCCTGCCTACCGCAAGTGGGATCTGGAAGCATGGATGCCAGGCAGAAACGGTGGCGAATGGGGAGAAATAACCTCAACTTCGAACTGTACGGATTTTCAGTCCAGGCGGCTCAATATCAAATACAAGGACGATGATGGCAAGAATAAGTATGTTCACATGTTGAACGGCACGGCAATTGCCTGCTCCAGGGCGCTCATCGCTATCATGGAGAATTTCCAGCGGGCCGACGGCTCCATCGCAATTCCGGAAGTACTCGTGCCCTATTGTGGGTTCTCCGAGATAAAGCCCAAGAGGTAGCGCCCAAGAGATAACGCAACTCTGAGGCCTTTTAAAGGTTAGACAACGAAGAGGAAATGTCTTTTCTCCACGCGAGTTTCTCGTTCTCGTCTTCCCACCGGATCTTGCGGCTAACGGTAAAGCTGCCATCTCTGCCATT
>JAFIHQ010000015.1 GCA_017849315.1 Treponema sp. | reverse complement strand
GCGGGATTATATAAAGATCGAATATGCGGACACGGAAACTGTATTCGTGCCTATAGAACAGGCTAACCTCGTTCAGCGTTATATCGGCAACGAAGGAGAAGCGCCACACCTTGACAAACTCGGTTCCAAGTCTTGGGAGAATAGAAAAAAGCGTGTCAAAAAATCGGTGGAAGAATTGGCGGAAAGGCTCATACGCATCTACGCCCGAAGGCAAGCTTCCAAGGGATTTGCGTTCCCCAAAGACACCGAGTGGCAAACAGAGTTTGAAGCATCCTTTCCTTATCAAGAGACACCTGACCAGCTGCGTTGCATAGTAGAAGTCAAACACGATATGGAAGAAGATAAGCCTATGGATAGGCTTATCTGTGGCGATGTTGGATATGGGAAGACCGAGGTTGCTCTACGTGCGTGCTTCAAGGCGATAACGGCTGGTAAACAGGTGGCTTTCCTTGCTCCAACGACGATCTTGGTCGAGCAGCACTACGAGAATTTCCGCGAACGTCTTCGCGATTATCCCATTCACATTGCGATGCTTTCGCGCCTTGTGGACAAAAAGGAACAAAAGCGTATATTGGCGGGACTCACCGACGGCAGCATAGACATGGTAATCGGCACTCATAGAATTCTGCAAAAGGATGTCTCTTTTAAAGATCTGGGGCTCCTTGTGGTCGACGAAGAGCAGCGCTTTGGCGTTAAGCACAAGGAACGGCTCAAGGAGATCAAGGCAGGTATCGACTGTCTTACGCTCACCGCAACGCCCATTCCCCGGACTTTGCACATGTCGCTTCTGAAAATTCGCGACATGTCGGTTTTGGAAACGCCGCCTGCAGAGCGACAGCCCATTCAGACCTTTGTAGAAGAGTTTTCGCCTGAGGTTGTGGCCAAGGCTATCCGGCAGGAAATCGAGCGCGGGGGGCAGGTCTTTTATCTTCACAACCGCATCGATTCGTTGCCAGAGGTGGAACAGTTTATCCGTTCCACAGTACCGGAAGCAATAACGGAATGCGCCCACGGGCAAATGGACTCCGATGACCTTGAGGATATCATGCACCGCTTCATTCATGGTGCCTTCCATGTGCTCATTTCAACGACAATCATAGAAAATGGAATCGATATACCAAACGTGAATACAATAATTATTGATAGAGCCGATGATTATGGTGTTTCACAGCTCTATCAGCTGCGTGGGCGGGTAGGGCGCTCGGACAGGCAGGCGTACGCATACTTGCTTTATCCTGACAAACGCGCTTTGAGCGAAATTGCAATGAAGCGACTTCAGATTATCTCGGATTTTACGGAATTGGGCTCGGGCTTTAAGATTGCAATGAAAGATCTGGAGATTCGTGGTGCAGGGAATTTGCTGGGTAGGGAACAGTCTGGCGACATTTATGCAGTGGGTTTCGACATGTACCTGAAACTTCTGGACGATGCCGTGAATGCGCTTTCCGGCGCACAGGTGGAAGAAGTCGAGCCTTACCTCGAACTGGAATATTCGGGCTATATTCCGGACAATTACATTGCCGCGCCCATGGTCAAAATGGAGATTTATAAGAAAATTGCCTCAGTTTACAAGCAGGAGGACCTGGACAGCCTTCAGGTGGAACTTGAAACGCGTTTTGGACCGATGCCGGACGAGGTACAGTCTTTGCTTTCCCTTGCTGAAATACGCATTCTGTGCCGAAAACTCTCGGTAGCAACGCTCAAGGAAAGAAAAGGACAAGTTTCGATCGAGTTTTCCAAAGTGTCAAAGATCTCAATAGACAGACTCTTGCGTCTCATTAAAGAGTCAAACGGAAGGGTCAAATTGGATCCTCAAAAACCAAACGCGATTATTTTGCAGACAAAAGCTATTGGACTCAAGGAGAAGAGCGAGTATATAAGGGAACGGCTGGCTTCGCTGTTGTAGGTCACTTAGCCGTGGCATCACATCCAGCCGGACCGCTATCTTGTGTTTGATGGACAGATGCCTGCCTTCTCCCCAAACATAAAGATAGCGGGGGATTTTACAGGCACAAACGGTAAAGATCCCCACTCGTGGACAGTCTTACAATCTATATATTCGTCTACACCGCAAATATTCTGTCCAATTCCTAAATAGAAGTCTTTGGGAAGGGTTTTCAGACAATCTTGCCAAAGAGCCTCGTTTCGGTATGGCGTTTCAATAAAAAGCCTGGTGATTTTGTCTTTACCGAACTGGCTCGCAATCTGCCTTAGCGTCTGGACTCTCGATTTCTTTTCCTGCGGCAAATAGCCGAGAAAACAGAAGCGTTGAGCATCTAGCCCAGAAGCCATGAGCCCAAGCAGGATGGAGGAAGGTCCGGCGATGGGTACCACTTTGATATTGCGTTCGTGCGCAGCCGCCACGAGTGCAGCCCCCGGATCCGCGACGCAGGGCTCGCCGGCATCTGAAAAAAAACCGCAATCGATGCCGGCCATGAGAGGTGAACAAGCCGCAATTATGTCTTCAGGTTGACTATGCTCGTTTAATAGCCTGAGTTCAAGGCTGGCCATTTCTTCGCTAGACCGCAGGCGCGACAAAAGCCTCAAGGCTGTTTTCTCCGACTCTGCTATCAACACGGGCAAGGTTCGGAAGAGTTGCAGCGCTTTTGCTGGGATCTGCTGCCACAGCAGAGCGTCTGATGCGTTTTCTTTATCGTAAGCCTGCAGAGGCGCTGGCAACAGATAAAGTACTCCACTCATAATGGGACCAACCTACTTAAGGATTCTTCTACTAGAGCATCAAGCTGAAAACTCTTGTGTCCCGTGAGCTTTTCAAAAGCCTCGGAGTAGGCTTCGATTACTTGCTGGCTTTCCTTTTGAGTAAGCGGAATACGTCGACCTATTAAAGAGTTCTCGATATCTTTGTTGCGTAATGCCTTCTCTCCCGCAAAAATCAATTTGAACGTGCCAATCTTGTTCTGGTCGATATCGGCTATGCAGACGAAGGATGCCGTCTCCGGGCTTGGGAATCGTGAATTCCCGATTTTTTTCTGAAAGACAAAATTGTGTTCATGAACGGGAATCCGTACGCGAGTCAAAATCGCTCCATTCGGCACAGATGGCAGACCTTTTTCGTCACACAAATGTCCAAGATTTGCCCATCGACTGACATGCCGAGAACGCAGCTCAATCTGGGCGTCAAGGCAAGTCAGAAAAGGCCAAAGGTCCATAAAACGCCACTTGCAACACAGATTTCCGCCCAAAGTGGCTGCGTTGCGAACTGCACCATTGGCTATGGTGTGAATTGCGGCGGGTAGAGGAAATGGAAGGGCGCCTGAGGATAATGACAATAACCCTGACAGTGTAGTTGCGCTCCCAACTTCGACATATTGCTCGCTTCTCGCGGTTTTTCTGAGCTCTGGTATTCGTGCAATACTCACTATTTGTTCCGGGAACTCCAAGGCACGCGAAGTCTGTCGACCTGCCAATTCGGTACCGCCAGCCAAGAGTTTAATCCCAGGATTCGAAGCCGCAAGCTCAAGCAACTCATTGAGGCTGGAAGGATAGAAAATTTCACTTATTCGCACGCTTGAACTTCCTTTTGTTGCGCGCTTCAGCGGCGAGTGTGATCGCCTCTGTGAGGGATACTGGATCGGTGCAGGTGCACGACACGATGTCAAGCTGTTCCAGAATCTGAGCTGGTTCTGGCATAGGGATCCGCTCCAACAGTTCAGCAATCATCAAGACTTTGGCCTTGTAGCAGAAGTCGCAGGGAAACGCAGCTGCTTCGGTGAGCGCGTGGACAATGTCTTTGCATTCATCGGTCTTAGAAAAACCCTCATATGTGACAATCGAAGTGTCCTTGGCTTTGAACGCTGGAGTTATACACGAATAGATCAAGCGGGAATCCATGAACACGAGACAGTGCCCGCAGTTTCCGCTCAAACAATCAGGCACTAAACTGGGAAAATCGCCCAGTTTTTGCAAGACGTAGACGAGACGGTCTCCGCTCCTAATCTGCACGTGCTGTGCTTTGCCGTTCAGAGTGAAGTCTATGGTCATTCTTCCTCCAGGCGCTTCAGTATGTCACTTCCTTGCAGGGGCAGTTGTTTGGGTTCCAAACCAATCGCCTGTGTGAGTGCACTGTAAAAGGCGGGCGGTATGGTAGCAAATGGTAACTCGCCCAAACCTTTTGACCGTGTTGTCCTCTCGGATCCCAAGAATTCGATCTGCATTGTAGGATAGATGCTAGGAGATATGACCCGTTGATAGAGGTAGTTCTCCTCAGAAACCGTTTCCGGGCAAAATTCTTCTCCAATACACAAATTGAGCGCATTGAGTATCGAAGCCCGGAGAGAAGACAGTGCACGGTCTGGGATCACGATTCTGCCGGCGTCTATCACCATCCATACGCAGAGTGGCCGAGCCTCCCCTGTGAGTCGGTCGACTTGTATCTCCATTGCAGTTCCGCACCAGGAAGCTCCCGCAAAGGGCTGTCCAACAAGACTGTTTTGTTCCCACGTGACTCTTGGAGGAAGCCTGGTCTGGGCTCTGGCGATAATTGGTAGCGATTCTCTGAATCTTCGCTTTTGCAGTGCCCTGCAGGCACGCTCTATAAGCTGGTTCACTACGGTTGCACCGCGCGACAAAGTCATAGGCCCGCATTGATTCTGATTGTTGCACACTGGTGGCAGGAGATGTATATCCTTTTCGTCCATAGACAGAAATCGCGACGCAGTCGTTTTCCACATCGCGCGCACTGAGGGCGAACCCGCCGCGCCATGTGTATTGATCGTCAGATTGAGTGTTCGATCAAGCGCCACCTCCACGGTGTAGCTGTTCATCGCTGGGGGCTTAAAAAATGAGCGGTCACTCTGATAGCCAAGCGTAATTGCAATGCCGCGTACAACTCCTTCTCTGCATCCTGGATCACGCTTTTTTACGAGCTCGTAGCTTGCATATTTTCTTTTAAAATCTGAAAGTTCTTCCAGCTTCTCCGTGATTCTTCGAAATGGAATTTCAGTTTCTAATGGCTCGGCGCCGAAATTGGAGTGCCCCTTAAGAAGGATGTTGACGCTCTTGATTTCGGCTGGCGTCTTGGGAAGTACCTTTGCGAGGTGATTGATATGGGCCTCAATTGCAAAGAATGCGTAGGAAGAACCAATGCTGCCCAGTGCGCCGAGTGGAACAACATTAGTCTTGACCGCGTAGGCCTCAATTCGAATTGACGGGCAACTGTAAGAGCCGGTGATCGCTGCCATCGCCTGATTGACCAGCTCCTCAGCCATTGGGTTATAGGCCCCAATATTGAGAATCATCACTATGTCGAGCGCCAAAAAGCGACCGTTATTGTCAGTTGCCGACTTAATTGTTACCGAACTTCGCGCTTGTTTGGAAGTGTAGAGATAGTCTTCCTTTCTGGTAAAAAGAATCTTGATGGGCTTCCTGCAAAGACGTGCCGCAAGCGCAGCCAGACAGGCGACTTGGGAGGGCAGCCAGAGCCTTCCATCCAAAGCTGTCCCTATTTCAGTGGTTTTGATTGCAATGTCTGCTGCTGGAACTCTTAAGACTGTCGCAACAGCGTCTCGGACGTGGCTCGGCCACTGAGATGCGCAGTAGACAACCATTTTGTCGTACTCCCAAGTAGCAAGTGCGCCCATTGGCTCAGAGTAGTGATGATCAAAAACTCCATTATGGTAAATCCCTTTTTCAACTCTTGCAGCTTTTTTAAAGGCTTCGTCCGGGTTTCCATAAACGAAGGTCTTCCGATACGCAATTTGAGAAGAGGCAAAGCTTTCCCAGAAAAACTGTGGTTCTTGGTCTTCGTAGCTAAGTTCGACTGCTTGGGCCAGTTCGTCGCAGGTTACGGGGTCAGGCCCAACAATAAGTCCTAACGGCTCTCCGCGGTAGTGTGCCTGCCCGTTCGCAAATATCGGTAGATTAGGAGAGTAGTACGTTCCGTAACCTTCTTCTTCAATGTCTTTGGGCGTTATCATCCTGTAGCCTGCAGGCAGTTTGGAAGGAACAACTTGAAGGTTGATGGCCTTGGCAGTCCTTGAGCGAATGACCGTGGCAGAGAGCATTTCCGGAACGGAAAGAGTAGTAAGTAATGGCAGACTTTCCGAGTTTTGTTGCTTTGCAATCAACGATTCGGTTCCTCCACAACCTCCAGTATATCAATGCTAAGGTCAAAAACAAATGGCGCATCAGAAAGTTGGGTTTTGATCCTAACGCGCCGTTTTCTTCTGTTGACAGAAACTATCATGCCTTCCAGTCCTTCCAAAGCGCCTTTCACCACTTTGATTTTCTTATCCGGTGTAAACGTTACAAGTGACGGCCCAATTTCCTTCCCGAACGAAAGAAGCCGCGCTATCAGCGCAGCATCGCGGTCGTTCAGGGGACTGATGTTGTCGGTAGAAGGTAGAACTCTAACAAAGCCGGTCGTACGCCTAAGGTCACGTATAAAACTTGGAGGCAGTTCATCTTCTTCGTAGCTCACAAAGAGATAACCCGGGAAAAGGCAACTGGTTTGCGTGCTGACCTTGCCCCGTCTCCGCACTCTCATCTGTTTCTTAATATTGAAAAACTGGATGTCCGGCCATTTTTGTGAAATGGCGTCTTTAAAGGCATCTTCTTTTGTAGTCATCACCTGAATAGCGAAGAAACTCATTGCCTATCCTTAATCGTCAAGAAGTTTGATAAATCATAGTTTTTAATTAGAGATTTTATCGCGCACGTTGTTATTGTAACACAGACACTATCGCTTTGACACGTACCATTTTACAAACTATCATACTTTCATGAGTGACGACGCAAAGAGTAAACGCATTCGCGAACTGGAAAAACTCATTCAGGAAAATCAATATCTTTACTATAATGAACAGCCTGTCATAAGCGACGAAGAATTCGACGCATTGTGGGACGAACTTGCAAGGCTTGACCCGACCAACCCCTTGCTTGCGCGGATCGGTGAGGATAAATCGGAAGGTTGGCCCAAGGTACAGCACGTGATGCCGATGGGGAGTCAGTCCAAAGCCACTACGCCGGAAGCTTTTAGGGCATGGGCAGCCAAAATGCCTTTTGGGCGTTACCTTGTGGAATATAAGTTGGACGGTGCAAGTCTGGAGCTTCAGTACAAAGAAGGCAAACTTGAGAAAGCGGTGACCCGCGGGGATGGAACGATTGGGGATGACATAACTCCAAACGCACTCCACATAAATGGTGTTATCTCAAGCCTTGCGCAGAAGTTTTCTGGCGGTGTACGAGGAGAGATCTTGATGCCCCGCGCCACCTTGAAGCTTAAGTACCCCGACAAGGCCAATTGCCGGAATGCGGCGAATGGCATCATGAAACGCAAAGACGGCGTCGGAAGCGAAGACCTGGACCTGGTCTGCTATGATGCCAAGGGGACAATAGATGGCCTGCCGCCCTTTGGGAATGAGCTTGAAAAGGTCGAATGGCTAAAACGAATGGGTTTTATGACGGTGGAAGCCCAGGTTTTTGACTCGGTAGAGGAGATTATCGCCTACCGTGCCAAAGTAATGGATCAGCGACCAAACTTGAAATACGACATCGACGGCTTAGTGATAAAAGGACTTGAAATCGATGAGGAGGACTTGGCAAGGCCACGTCCGGAAAAACAGATAGCCTTCAAATTCAGCCCTGAAGAAGCTGTCACAACCTTGAGAAAGGTCGAGTGGAGCGAAAGCGGTGCCGTGTACACTCCTATCGGCGTTGTAGAACCGGTTCATTTGGCCGGAACCACTGTCCAGCGGGCAAATCTTTGCAATCCGGACATGATACGAACCATGAGTCTAAAAATCGGTTCCAAGGTAATGATCACGAAACGGGGAGAAATAATCCCGAAAATCGAAAACCTTGTGGACAATTCGATGGCGACCGGCGAAATAGAGATGCCGACGACCTGTGCGGCATGTGGTTCCTCGCTGATAGACGAGGGGACGCGCTTGTACTGTCCCAATCCCGCTTGCCCCAAAAAGACCTTTCACCGTTTAGAGAAATGGCTGTCTGTTGTAAATGCAAAGGAATTTGGGTCGGTGATCCTTAAGAAGCTCTTTGACAGTGGTAGAGTTCGTCAGATTCCAGACCTCTATACGTTGACTGCGCAAGAACTTTCGGAATTCGATCGCATGGGGCCGACTCTGGCGCAAAAAATCGTGAGGAACCTACATTCCGTAAAAGAGTTGAGTCTGGCAGAGTTTGTGGCAGGATTCGACATCGAAGGAGTAGGGGTCCTTGTTGCCGAGAAACTGGTGCAGGGCGGATATACCACGCTGGAAGCCCTGCTTGCCGCTAAGCCCGAAGACCTCACATCGATTGAGGGCATTGCTGACACAATGGCGCGCACAATCGTATCGGGTTTAGCTGAGCGTCGAGAAGAAATGCTTGCGCTGCTTGCGAGCGGGGCAATTACAATAAAGAAGCCCACGTCAAACAAAGCCGGCCAAGGGCAGACACTCTCGGGTCTTTCGTTTTGCTTTACTGGTGAACTTACTTCTATGAAGCGCGCCGAAGCGGAGAGATTAGTTCGCGACCTTGGAGGTGTCACAAAGTCTTCAGTGACAAAGGGTCTTAGTTATCTTGTGACGAACGACCCCAATTCAGGGTCCGAAAAAAACATACGGGCTCGAGAATTGGGTATTCCCATTATCAACGAGCAAGAGTTTTTGTCACTTGTTTCAAGGTCTAATCATGATGGTGTCTAATTTTATATACAATATAAAGTCTATAAACGACCTTCCGCACATCGAATTTAATGCTTATGTGATACCGCGCTCGCCGGTTTCCAAAATCGATGGGATTCGGAACGGAGCCCTTGTAATACGCGTCAAAGCTGCCCCTGAAGCCGGCAAAGCGAACGAAGAGGTCCGGCGTTGCATCGCCGACGGCCTTATGATTCCCCTAAGAAAGGTTCTTATAATGAAAGGCTTTACGTCCCGTCACAAACTTGTCGCAGTTCCACAGGAATGTGAGCTCTTGCTTCTTGGTGTGATTGGCCAAGCTTGAGCCCGATGGTTAATCTTGAATAGACCAATAGTTCTGGGTTACTATCAGCGTCATGATTGATAGAAAAACCTATTGGAAGCGGGAAGTTTGCAACGCGCTTGCACAGTACGCAGCCGAAAAGGGTATTCAAGGTTTCGTTTTGCAGGCTGATGACATTACCGCTGAGGTCCCTCCCAGTCCCCAAATGGGCGACCTCGGATTCCCGATGTTTGCCTATGCCAAGGTCTTTAGGATGAATCCTGTTCAGCTGGCCTCCATGGTCAGCGAAAAGGTCGGCCAAAGACTCCTGGAAAAAACAGATACAGATGTGAAGGACAAAGTTCAAGCAGTTGGTCCCTATGTAAACGTATATTTTGATCGCAAACAGGTCGTCGCGGAGGTTTTGAAACGAAGCGGCAATGAGGACTGGAACGATACCAAACCATTGTCAGGAAAGCGGATCATGGTTGAATTCTCTTGTCCAAACACGAATAAACCATTGCATCTTGGTCACTTGCGCAACAATGTCTTGGGCGAATCTCTCTCCAGGATTCTGAAAGAGGCCGGCGCCGAGGTTCGTAAAGTCAATCTCATAAATAACCGTGGCGTCCATATATGTAAGTCGATGCTCGCCTACAAGGTATACGGACAGGGTCGTACACCTGAAGACGAAGGGCTCAAGAGTGATCACTTCGTAGGCAAGTATTATGTTCTTTTTAATCAACTCAAAGAGCAGGATCCCCAGGCAGAAGAAAAAGCGCAGGCAATGCTTAAATCTTG
>JAFIHQ010000124.1 GCA_017849315.1 Treponema sp. | reverse complement strand
GATGGCCTCTTGGAACTTCTGGCGCGCTTTAGGCCGCTTCACCTTGTCATACATGTCAATCATCCGCGCGAACTGTCGCCTCTTTTTAGGGAGAAAATCGATCTGGTGCTAAAGGCAGGCATCCCGGTGCGGAGCCAGACCGTGCTTCTGCGTGGTATCAATGACGCCACAAGCACTCTTGTCGAGCTTTTTTCGACTCTGACCAAGATTGGAATAGACCCGTATTATCTTTTTCAAGGCGATCTTGCCATGGGGACTTCGCATTTCAGGGTTCCATTATCGCGCGGGCTAAAGATCTACGACGAACTGCGCCAACTTGTTTCCGGGCTCGAGATGCCGCGGTTTGCGGTGGATGCGCCCGATGGGGCAGGCAAGCTGTACTTGCCTGAGAGCGTCGTTCGGCTGGAGCGCGACAAGTGGATTCTGCGCGCCCCTGATGGCAGCCTGCACAGCTACCCGGAAGAACCGGAACTGCCGACAAACTAAAACCGGATAGAAAGAGGGACAAGTCGCCTGTACTTTGCGGCTTATTCCCACTCGATCGTCGCAGGCGGCTTGGAGGAGATATCGTACACAACACGACCTACACTCGGGTTTCGATTCGTTATAGCCGATGAGATTGCAACAAGGTCTTCAGGACTAAAGGGATAGACACTTGCTGTCATGCCATCTTCACTGACCACGGCCCGCAGTGCAACGACATAACCGTAGGTGCGCTCGTCACCAGCAACGCCCACCGCCCGCACGGGCAGCAGCACGCAAAAGGCTTGCCAAATCTTGTTATAGAGGCCACGGTTGTGAAGCTCATCGATATAGACCTTATCAGCATTCCGCAAGATATCGCACTTTTCTTTCGTCACTTCTCCGAGGATCCGCACGCCTAAGCCGGGACCGGGAAAAGGATGGCGCGAGACAATACTTTCGGGCAAGCCCAAAAGCCGACCAAGGTTCCGCACCTCGTCCTTGTAGAGGCGGTCCAGGGGTTCGATGACAAGTCCTGCTGCCCTTTTCGCTGAAATGAGGGGGCTTTTGACGTTGTGGTGGCTTTTTATGGTCTGAGCCTTGGTGCCAACACCCTTTCCGGATTCTATAAGGTCTGTGTAGAGGGTACCTTGGGCCAAAATCGCGTCTGGGATGCCCAATCGGGCCACCTCTTCCTCCTGAATCTGCACAAAAAGGTCACCGATGGTACGCCGCTTGTCCTCAGGGTCTGTCTTGCCTTTGAGCGCTGAAAGGAAACGGCTCTCGGCGTCGACTCTAAAAAGATGCCGGGCGCCCAGTCGCTTGAGATTCTCCATGACCTCTTCGCTCTCGCCCTGACGCATGAGACCAGTATCGATATAGAGGAGATAAACCTTTTCGGGATCAAGAATTTTGAGAATGAGAGCCCCAGTGACTGTAGAATCAACGCCACCAGAGATGAGAAGGAGCACTGGGCTCTGCCCTACTCGCGCACGTATATCCTGCGAGATCTCGGCAAGGTAGGTTTCCATAGACCATGATGGCGTGGCCTTGCAGATGCCAAAGACAAAACTTCTTAAGATATCAAGACCATGCTCGCAATGGCTCACCTCAGGGTGAAATTGCACGCCCCATCGTGGAAGCGTCTCGTGGGCGAGCGCAGCGGGTATCCCGCCTTCTGACTCCGCAATGACCCGCCAGCCATTACCGGGCGAGACAATCGAGTCACCGTGACTCATCCAGCTCGAAAATTCGGATGGAATGCCTGCAAAAAGCGGATCGATGCGAGATGGCTCCTGCCCTGCGCTCGCATCCTCAAGGTCATGCTTGAGTACTTCATGCTCGAGGATGTGCACGGGTTTTTTGCCGTACTCGCGTTCGGGGCCACGCGCGACTTTTCCGCCCGAGTCCACGGTCATCCGCTGAATGCCATAGCAGATTCCCAGAACCGGCAAGGTAGTTTGGTAGAGCGAAGGGTCGGGCTTAGGAGCAGATTCGTCGTAGGCGCTGTATGGTGAGCCAGAAAGGATGATGCCCACATAGTGGTTCTTTGTGGCGCACTCGTGTCCGACAGTGGGGACGGCCGTGTCGCCTGGCAGAATCTCGGTGTAGACGCCCAATTCACGTACCCTACGGCCGATGAGTTGAGTGTATTGGCTTCCGTAATCGAGGATCAGGATCGTATCCACGGACTCTCCCTTATTATCGTCTTGCGGCGTTCGGAGCCGACCGAGATAATCGAAATAGGCGTCTGTGTGTAATCTTCGATAAAATCGACATATTCCTTGGCTTTGAGAGGCAGGTCTTCCCAACTCTGGCAATTCTCGATTGGTTGCTGCCAGCCTTCAAACCGTTTAAGAACGGGCACCGCAGATTCCAAGTCTTTTATGGACGCAGGGAAGTCCTGCACGACTTTGTCGCCGATCCGGTAACCGACACAGGCTTCAAACTCAGGCAAAGCATCATAGACATCGAGGTGCGTAAGGACAAGCCTGTCGATTGAGTTGACCATGCATGCGTAGCGAAGCGCAACAAGGTCCAGATACCCGCAGCGCCGCGGGCGCCCCGTCGTCGTCCCGTACTCGTGCCCCTTTGTCCTGATGTAGTTGGACAGCGACCCCGGCGTGTCGTCCTTGAACTCCGTGGGGAAGGGGCCGTTGCCCACCCGGGTCGTGTACGCCTTAAAGACGCCCAAGATGCGGTCTATGCTGCGCGGGCCGATGCCTCCCTGGGCGGCGGCGCCCGCGGCGCAGGACATACCGGAAGAAACAAAGGGGTAAGTCCCCGTATCAATATCCAACAAGGCACCTTGTGCGCCTTCAAAAAGTGTCCAGGAGTTCTGATGCTGATGTAAGTACGAAGCCAAATCCACCGATAACGGCCTCAGTTTGTCTGCCCATTGGTCAAGATACGCCCTATCCTCGTCTTCCAAATTGGAAAGCAACTCCCCGTTGTCCAAGTCCGCAAGGCGCACTCCGTCCCGAGAGGCTTTAAGCGCGTACGCCACGCCTATACCGCGCCCTGTTGTTCCAATCGGGTTTTTCCGCTTGGCGTCCAGTTCCTTGTCGAGCTGTCTATAGCGAGGCAAGACAAGGTGCGCCCGATCCGAAATGAAAACGCGCCCTTCCCACTGAATTCCTTTGGATTTGAGATCGTCGAGCTCGGCAAACAGCGCAGATGGCTCAATTACCATGCCAGAACCCAAGAACACTATCTTATCCGGGTAGAGAATCCCCGAAGGAATCAGATGTAAGGCATAGGTAGTACCAGAAAGCACGATTGTGTGTCCTGCGTTGGCTCCGCCAGAAAAGCGAACGACAATACCTGCGTCTTGAGCCAGGTAGTCCACTATTTTCCCCTTGCCTTCGTCGCCCCATTGAGCGCCTATAATAACTACATTCATGAGACCTCCTGACCGTTCACGCTTTTATCCGCGTTGCATCAATTTACATCTATGAGCACCGCCCACCCGCGCAGCCGCAAGGCGGTAGGATTTCTGCGCCATGTCACCCTACCGTTTGCGCGCAAAAACCCTGTAATTTATTTCTGGAAAAAGATTATTCCGCTTTTCCAGGCTGGTTAGCCACTCTGTGTCTACTGTATTGGCGCAGAGCATCTCGTAGATCTTTGTAAAGTTGCTGATGGAATCCTCGATTTGGCGACGGGCAAAACTCGCGGACTGTCCGGAACGGAGCAGAAGGGGCCAATCGGAGGACATGGTCAAGAGTGCCTCCCGCGCCCCCTGATTGAGAATGCGCTCACGCAAGCCTGTTTCGTTGGGGAAGCGGTCCACAAGTTCCACCATTCTTTCTATGGCCTTATGACTATGCCTATGAACCCAGTCGTTGGATCCATCCAGCCAGACTTCCGCATAGCCGCCTTCTCCCCAAGAGGAGAACTCAGGCTCGGAAACAGGGTTCTCCGGATTCTCAGCGGCATACTCGCCCAGAGTTACGAATTCTATGTCATCATCGCCGGCTTTGCGCGCTGCCGCTCTGAAGAGTGCTTCAAGAAACTGAGGTCCTTCGAACCACCAATGGCCAAAAAGTTCTGCATCGTAAGGGCACACGATAAGTGGCGCGCGCTCTTTCATCCAAATGCTGGCGTCTCTTGCAGCCGCCTTGCGTTCAGCAAGAAAAGCGTGAGCATGTTCTACAGCCTTGGCCTTGGCAGCGACTGGTTCGTAAGGCCTTTTCTTATCAGTCTTGCCGGTTATGGCCCAGTATTTGAACTCGGTAAAACTGTGCTCTATGCCTTCACCGAGGTAGGGGCTTATATAATTCGAGTCTAGATCGTAACCGATATCACGGTAAAAATCCCGGTACACGGGATCCGCAGGATATCCTTCGGTTTCAGACCAGACCGCCTTGGTCGCTCCGGCATCGCGCACAAAAATCGTGATCCCCGAGGGGCTCATTACTGGTGAGAATGAGCCATAAAACGGTGTAGGTTTTCCAAGAAGCGCCCCTCGTGTGGTCACAATAGTGTATTTCATGCCATATTCCTGCAAGAGTCCGCCCAAGCCGGGGTACCATCCAAGCTGTGGCAACCAGAAACCTTGTGGATTCTTCCCAAAGACTGCACGATGTGCGACGATGGCGGTCTCTATCTGCGCAAATATCCCCTGAGATTCATCTTGGTAGAGCGGCAAAAAAGCGTGTGTTGCGCCGCTGGTCATAACTTCGATCTTGCCCTTTTTATAGTAGTAATCAAAGCCTTGCAGGATGTTGCGACTATAAAGGCGTTCGAAGTCTTCTCTGTTTTGGGAATAGAGATTGAAATACATTTCTGGTAACGGGGAAAAAATAGGATCGTTGGCGAGGCGCTGCTTTTCTCTGGTTGCAAGCTCGATTTGTTTGGCCAAATACTGCGAATAGCGGTCACAGAGGAGCTTGTCAGAGAGCATTGCAAGGAGCGTTGGCGAAATCGCAATTGTCAATTTGAATGGCACTTCGTCGGCGTCGAGTCGCCTAAAAAGGCGCAAGAGAGGCAAGTAGGTTTCGGAAATAGCCTCAAAAAGCCATCGCTCTTCAAAAAACTCTTTGTATTCAGGGTGGCGAACAAAAGGTAAGTGTGCGTTGAGCACGAGCGCAAGACTGGGCTTTTTCATAGCTTTCCTTTTTATTCCTGTTCCCCGTCCGCTTCTCCATCGGCCACGAGTATCCTATTAGGATTCTCATCACGAGGTTCGGTCAGGTGTAACCCCTCGATTCCTGACAAGATTAGCAAGCTCTTGGTCACTTGAGGGATTTTGGTCGAGTTCTTAATAAAATACACAGGCATAGTGACCTTATTGGACCTGGCAAGAACCCTACTCTTCCCTTTAAGCCTTTGGCATAGATCTACGCGATACACTGCTCCCGGCTGAGGGATATTAATGTACCATTTCCAATCCTCATAAGAAATTGCAATGTCGAAAAAGTCTTTTTTCTCAGAACTTCGAGGATCGAGTTCCACTACCCGCAGGAAGAGGTCGCTTTCACTGTCGTCCGTCCCACTCCGGCCGGAGTGCTGTTCGGCTATGTCCCAGTAGGCGTAGATCCAAGCTGGATCGCGCGGCAGAATGCGAATCATTGTCTCATTGTAGCGGCTCGGAATTTCGGTTTTGTCCATGCCGGGCGACGGCACTGATGAACTTCCCGACAGTTTTTTCTCTTCCACATGGCCAGTCCCATCATGACTAAAGACACGCTCTTTGTCGTCATCGTCTTCTAGCGCTGAGAGGATTTCTTCAATTATGAATGGACGGTCCAGTCCCTCTGGAAGATAAATACCCATGCGTTCCGCAAGAACTGACAATTCCTGGTCGGAGAGCATGGAGAGTTTTTCGGGATTCACGCCCCTATAGTGAAAAATGAAGGCTCAAATGTCAAGGTATCCGCCCCGAACCTTACTCTTGTGGTCCGGCAGGCGGTGGTACACCAAGCGGAGCACCAGGTTGAGCAGCGTCTGGAGCAGCGTTCGGAAGCAGGGCACCGCTTTTTTCCGCATCAACCGCTTGGCTGGTGGCCGGAATTTGCTTTTTTGCCCTTCCTCGTCCTCGGCTTCGTTTTCGGGGAGATTTTGGCTTTTGCACAAGGCCAAGTTCTTCCAGAATAAGCTTTACGGCCTCTTCCAATTCAATTCGAGGTGGATTGAGCGGCATAACAAAAACCCTGCTCGCTTTTAGTACTTCCTGGAACAAGTTGTTCTGCTCAAGCAGCGCTTGGGTATATGCCTGCACGTAGGACTCCAAAAAATAAGAGAGCAGCACTGACAGTTTCTTTTTGGTTTGGGACTTGTCGTCTATGCTGCCCTCGCCTTCTATTTCGCTCTGTTTGACATCGACATGAAGCGCGTCCAAGGCGTCGAGGTCAGAAAACAATCTCCGAGCGTATTCCGCGTCGTTTTGTATGAGGTCCCAACAAGCAGGCACAAAGTACTGGATAAGGTCGTACTCACAAAAAAGAGAAAAAATGGGTCCAGCTTTGCCGGACGCAAGAACCTTAAAAAACTCTTCTGTCATTCGCGAGTGGCTTACATCCGCCAAAAGAGGAGCATCTCTCTTGATAGCACGTTTCAGAGTAAATGGAAGAGCGAAATCCGTCATGGCAGCATACTTGACGCAGCGCACAATCCGCACCGGGTCCTCTTTGAAAATTCGGTCTAATGGTATGATGGGATTGAGCTTTTTGGCTCTTATGTCCTTTACGCCACCCACGAAGTCCACCAGTGTACTGTCAGTCGGATCGAAATAAAGTGCATTGATGGTGAAGTCACGCCGCATGACATCTTCGGCCATCGTGCCAAATTCATTCCCGACTGAGCCGTTCTTGTTGGAACGGAAAGTGCTCACTTCAAAGATCTTTGAACCGTAAAAAATGTGCACAAGTCTAAAACGCTTGCCAATTATGCGCGAATTTCGAAAAAGTTTCCTGATCTGGTTTGGAAGCGCATCCGTAACGAGGTCGAAGTCCTTGGGGGAGTTACCAAGCAGAAGATCCCGAACTGCCCCACCGACAAGATACGCCTTAAAACCCGCATTCTTAAGCTTCTCAATAATATGAATTGCATCGCGATCAATCTGGTTTAGCTTTATTCCATGCTCATCGGCGGTATAAACGAGTGCCTGCTGAACTAGTTTTCCATTTTGATCTCTTCCGTAACGAACGAGCACCAAGAAGCCTCACTGTGCATAAGATATGGCAAAACAACGGTAGAATTCAGTCCCTCACTGGCCGAGAAATCGATACAAAAACCTAACAGATTGAGATTATTGCCCCAAGAAAGCCAATTATGCAAGATGTTTTGCGAACCACGCCTTAACATCTTGCAACACCTCTTCCCTCGCCAGCTCGTTGAGGCTTTCGTGTCTTCCGCCCGGGTAGCACCTGGTTTCAAAATCCTTGAGTCCCAGGGAACGAAACTGCTCAGTCAGACTGTTGAATCCCGCTTCTTTGCCTATGACGGGATCTTCTGAACCACAGAACAGGTAAATGGGCAAGGTCTTAGGAATGGCTTCCAAGAAACCCTTTCCGTAAACTTTGGCCAGCCCATGCATTAGATCATCATAGAAGCCATAGCTGCAAACGAAGTTACATTTGGGGTCGGCTATGTAAGCGTCCACAATCTTTGCGTCACGCGTCAGCCAGTCGAACTTGGTACGTGCATTCTTGACTGTCTTGGCATAGCCCCCAAAGGTTATTGTGTTGGGGAGGATTCCCGGTGCATGTGGCCCTTTTATATGCTTGCCAATCCACACGATTATTCTTCCAAAAAAACTGGTAAAGAAGTCTGGTTTCTCCGGTGGAGCCGAAAGCACAATGCCGGCAAAGTGCTCCCCATACATTCCCGCAAGGGCCATACCTAAGAGCGCCCCAAAAGAATGGCCAAAATAGTAAAGCCCAAGTGGTGCCCCGCGAACAGAACTCTGCTCTTGGACTCCAAAGGTGCCAAGTTCGACAAGATCCTTTAGAACACGTTCAAACCCGTCGCTGTCGGCAAGATAACCCTTATTCTCTGCCCGGTCTGTGTCTCCGTGCCCACGTAGGTCTGGCATATATACTGCAAGCCCGATGGAGGCGAGTGCCTGACCTAGCGACAAAAAGCGCTCTTTGTGGTCGTTCATACCGTGCCCAACGACTACCACAGCCTTTACTGGGCCATTAGGAAGCATCTTGAGATATGAAAGTTTTTTGCCGTCTGATGCCGTGAACCAAAGCCCGTTTTCTGCCATCGCGTCCTCCTCGATAGGGTCGGGAGTAATCCTTGCAGCCTTCCGCCGCCCGCTACTCACTAACTATCGACACGGAAATTGCAAAACTATATACTTCAATCTTACCGCAGTTTAGATGCATGTACGAGGGCTATTCTGAAAAAAATCATAACAAAGACACGGGAAGAGACGCTCCAACTCGGGCTTACCATAGGACAACGAGTTCCCGACCGAAACGTCATTGCCCTGAGGGGCGACCTGGGAGCAGGAAAAACTACACTTTGTAAAGGAATAGGGAAAGGGCTGGGCATAGAGGAGGAGATAACGTCCCCCACTTATACCATTGTGGCAGAATACCAGGGTCGGCTGACGTTTTATCATATCGACGCTTACAGATTGGGAGGGTTTTCTGATTTCCAGGCAATCGGGGCTCTGGAATTCCTTGGCGCTCCAAACAGTCTGTGCGTGATAGAATGGATTGAACGTCTACCGGAAATCGAAAGTGAATGCACCGCTTTTATCACCATAAAGATGCTCACAGACGATAGTCGCGAATTCTGGATCGAAGGAAACTGGTTGGAGGATCTGCTGTAATGAACGTCCTGATGTTTGACACTTCTATGGATCTACTTTCGGTCGGAGTCGCACGTTCTTTTGAAGGGTCGGGCGAAGATTTTGTTGAAGGACCGAACCAACAACCCGAACTCGGGTCGCGCAACGATTATTCGTGTCCAAGCCAGATTTTTTGCGCGGAGTCCCGGGAAGCGGTAAAACACAGTGAGATTCTTCTTCCAATGATCGAAGCCTGCCTCAAAAAGGCGGAACTCAAAATTGAGAACATCGATCTCGTGGCGTGTACAAGTGGGCCAGGATCCTTTATGGGCTTGCGCATCGGCATGGCAACCGCCAAAGGACTTGCTTTGGCGCGGTCCACCCCATGGGTTTGCTTACCTACGCTTGATGTGCTGGCCGCAGAATTTGCCAACTCCGAATCCCTGGTGGTGCCAGTCATCGACGCGCGGAAAAAGCGGTTCTATGCAGCACTCTATCGGAAAGGGGCCCGAGAATCAGAGTACCTGGATATTGAACCGGAAAAACTTGTTGCACGGATTCTTAGCGATGTACTGATTCTCGGCAAAAACCAGCCTTGCGAGCACGTGCTTTTCACAGGTCAAGCTACTGCAATCGTGGAAGCACTTCTTGCACAGGGCTGCAATGCAGAACTTGGAGTTTCCAACCTCGAGGCGCGGTACGGCTGCTTTGCAGCGCTTGCATTGCAGCAGTTCCGACGTTTTGGGTCAGCCCCCGAGGATTCGATACCGCTTTACATTCGGGAACCGGAAATCGGGCCACAACCGTAGACGGCAAATATCGCTATTAGAAACGCGCAAGAACCTGCTTCGAGAGAATCTCTCAGAGAGCCTTTAGGTAAACGCGCCTTCGCTTGTGCTGCCGTTTTGGATAGTCCTTCCAAATCCCATGGACGGCGGTATTGGTTTCCAGTTCCGGATTGCTTTCCGCATATTCCACGCCGCTTTCTATGGCGCTTTTGCTGAGCGCATTCATAAGTAAGGCAAGGACACCTGTGGCCACACACTCTTTTCTAACGGCAACGAGCAACATGTCGATGGTATTGGGATTCTTAAGCGCCCTGAGAAGTGATACAAATCCAAAGGGGAAAAGCTCGCCTCGGTTTTCTATGAGCGCCCGGGAGAGCGACGGCATGGAGATGGCAAAGCCTGCAAGTTTGTCTTCTTTGTCGACTAAGACCTTGGTAAATCTGCGATCTATCCAACCAAGATAGTTATTAATATAGAATTGCACTTGCCGCTCGGAAAGCGGGGTTGTACCGTAAAGGTCGGCGTAGGCTTCGTCCACCAATTCAAAGACTTGCCTGCCGAATCGCTCCTTCATCTCTTTCTTGTCTTTCCAGTCGTAGATTCGATAGCCGGTTCTGCGCGAAATGAGTTCGTTGACACGCAAGACTTTCTCTGGAATTTCTTTTGGTGTCTTGATTTGGAATTCAATCCAGTCTACGTCTTTGGCGTAGCCCAGGCGCTCCATGTACTCCGGGTAATAGGGGTGATTATAGATGGTCGCCATGGTGGCTACCTCGGAGAACCCTTCCACCAACATGCCCTCGCGGTCAAGATCTGTAAAACCCAGTGGGCCATGGATACCTTCCATGCCTTTGGACCTTGCCCAGGTCTCCACGGTTTCTACGAGCGCCTTAGCGACTTCAAAGTCTTCAATGAAATCAATCCATCCGAAGCGAGCGTATTTGTGTCCCCATTTTTCGATATAACGAGGATTTATGATGCCCGCGATACGTCCAACCATTTTGCCGTTTTGCCAGGCTGTCCAATACTCGGCCTCGCAGAATTCAAAGGCAGGATTCTTGTCCCGGCGCAGGGTGTTTAGATCGTCAAAAACCAAAGCCGGAACGTAATAAGGGTTGTCTTTATAGAGCTTGGCCGCAAATCTTACAAAAGCCTTAAGCTGCGAGTTCGTTTCAACGTGACGGATTTCCACTGGCATGGGGGTTCTCCTGTTTTGGACCATTAGATGCGGAGTCGGATTGGCTTCGCCATTCTGAAATAAAATGCTCGTAAGCTGCTATAGTAGCCGAAATCACAATATCGCCTAATTCGCCTCGGCCAAGCCAATTATTCCCGTCCTGAATATAGAAATGATTAAGTTCTGCCTGTGCAGTCTCCAGGGTAAACTTGGGGTCTTTGCGTTTACGCGCCTCCAGCCCCTTTAAGGTTCCTTCAAAAACTTCTTGTTGTTTTTCGTCCTGCCAATCGGTCGACGACATTTGTTCTCCATTCAACCTGATACCCTGCGGTGTCCTTTGTCGTTCAAAGAGTATATAGGGCCAAAGCGGCTCTGTAAAGCCAAAAGGCCGGAGGCCCAAGGAGACTGGCGGTCATGAGGTCAGCAGGTATTGACTAAGGCATATTTCTGCGGTTATAAAGTTGGAGCTCTTGGCGAGGTAGCTCAGTTGGCAGAGCAAGCGGCTCATATCCGCTGGGTCGTGGGTTCAATCCCCTCCCTCGCTATCAAAAAAAGGCCGTCCGGATTCTCTCTGGGCGGCCTTTTTTATCGATACTTAGCTGATTTTCTGCTTGTCTCTAGTCTACTTGCTCCCCGCACGCCCTAAGGCCCTTTCATTTCTCCTTCTGGAAACTTGAATGACCACCACAATTGCGAGCAGAATACCGCCGATAAGGTCCGTTGTGAGCCCAGGATCTACAAGGCTAAGGCCGCCAGCGATTGCAAGAATGCGTTCATACCATTTCATCCTGGCAAGGAAATAACCCTCAACCCCTACGGCTAGTCCGACAATTCCGATAATGGAGGAAATAATCATCCAAACCATAGCGAGTGGCCTTTCTGCCACACCAAACAACAACATTTCAGGGTTGATAACGAACATGAACGGGATAATAAACGCTGCAATTCCCAGCTTAGTCGCCTGCAAACCAGTCTTCATGGGGTTGGATTTTGCTATGGCTGAGCCTGCAAAGGCAGCCAACGCCACTGGCGGTGTGATATCAGCCAAAACACCAAAGTAAAAAGCAAACATATTCGCGGACAGAATTACTGCTTCCGAGTTAGGAGGGAATGGGTACCCAGCTGTGTGATTCAGCACCATGATGATTGCCGGGGCGGCGATGGTAGAGGTTATGACATAGTTGGCCGTAGTGGGCACGCCCATTCCGAGGATTAGCGAGGTAATCATGGTAAAGAGCATGGTAAAGAAGAGATTACCGTGAGCAGCCCCAACCAGGATCTCTCCAAGTTTGAGCCCAAGGCCGGTCTTAGTCACGACGCCGGTTATGATGCCCGCGCAGGCACATGCCGCTATTACGCCCAGTGCGCCGCGCGCACCCTGTTCCATGGCATCGAAGATATCCTTTACAGTGAAGTCTGGTTTCTGCTTGCGAATCATTTGCACAATGGAAGTGAGAAGCGCTATGCCTACCGAGATTATTATGGCCCACATGGCTGCCTTCATGGGCGTGGCCCCAGAAGTCAGGAGGAAAATGATCGCAAGCAAGGGGATCATGAGGTAGCCTTTATGGAGGATCAGGTCTTTGGTTTTGGGCAATTCCTCCCGTTTCATCCCTTTTAGGCCGAGCTTCTTGGCCTCGAAATGGATCTGTGCAAAAACGGCGAAGAAATACAGTAGCGCTGGAATAATGGCGCCCAACGCGATTCGGCCATAGGGAATGTTGGTAAACTCGGCCATGAGGAAGGCGGCGGCACCCATTATTGGCGGCATTATCTGCCCGCCAGTGGAAGCAGTGGCTTCAACGGCAGCAGCAAACTCAGGCGAATAGCCCAGCTTTTTCATCATCGGTATCGTAAAGCTTCCAGATCCGACAACATTGCCGACTGAAGAACCGGAAACCGTACCTTCAAAGGCGCTCGCTATGACAGCAACCTTGGCAGGGCCTCCGGATGCCCAGCCTGCTATTGCGTTGGAAATATCGATAAAGAACTGTTCGAGTCCTGTTCGGTCCAAAAAAGCGGCAAACAGAATGAATAAGAAAATGAAGGTGCTGGACACTCCGATTGGCGTCCCAAAAATCCCCTCCGTAGTATAGAAAAGATGTTCAACAAGTGAGGGTATGTCCACACCGCGATGTGCGAATTTGCCAGGTAGGTATGGCCCAGCAAAAGCATATGCCATAAATAGGAGGGCTATGACGACCATCGGAAGCCCGACAAGCCTTCTTGTGGCTTCCAAGACTAGAAGGATACCGATAACCCCAACGACGATGTCCAAGGTTGTCGGCATGCCTGCCCGTTGAGATAGGACATAAGTCCACTGCACACTTATGTAAAGCGGTGCTGCAGCCCCAAGAGCTGACAAGAGAACATCAATTGGATGTATCCGATCTTTAGGCCATTTCTTGCTGGCGGGATACAGCAGAAAAATCAAACAAAAGCCAAAAGCCAAATGTATTGACCGTTGCATCATGGCGTCCAAAACGCCGAAGAGCGCCGTATAGATTTGAAACAGTGAGAAAACTATGGCTATTACCGCTATAATTTTCCCTCTGAAGCCTTTTAAGATGCGATAGTCCGACTCCTTGTCGTACTTGCGCATCACTTCCTGCGCATCAACCGGAGCCTCATTCAAAGCAGTAGCGACAGGTTCTGATTCGCTCATCAATTCTTCCTCCCTAGAAACACTCCTAAAATACTTGTTCTCTTTTGCCTCATTGTTTCATCGCATCTCATTGTTTTATTGTATCTATTGGTTCTCCAATTTTCGCATGGTTTCCCGGTTTTCGTGCTGCCAAAACAAGCATTGACACAGGCGGCAGCCATTTTGTGAATGGAAAGTACTCATCACCCACGCGAATACCGTGCCCTTCAACAATGGATATCATCAATGGGATAGACGCAAAGGCTCTATCCATGGAAAGTTCGAACTTACTATCTACCAACCTGTAACCGAGTTCTTGTTC
>JAFIHQ010000014.1 GCA_017849315.1 Treponema sp. | reverse complement strand
GCCAGCAATGGTAAGGGTGAAAAGGCGGGGTAAGAGCCCACCGCAGACCCGGTAACGTGTCTGGCATGGCAAACCTCATCGTGAGCAAGGCTGAATAGTGGTTGACTGCTCGTCATTATGCCACGGGTAAGCCGCTAGACGCCGACAAGTAATTGTCGGCCCAGATGGATGGCGACATCACAGGCGACTGTGAACAGAACCCGGCTTACAGGCTCGCTCTTTTTTGATTCTAAAGCAAGATGAGGCCATTTTGTATCAACGTTGGGGCATTTCATGACGCAGAATTGGTTGAACAGCCTAAGAAGACGCAACCGTAGCAGATCCAAGAAACATAATCGCTTGTTCTGGATAATTCTTGTTGTGGTGGTAGTTGGCGTCATTGTAGCGCTGATTTTTTATTCTAGAAGTTCAAAGCTGGCAGCTCGTGACAATGATCTGGAATCAGCAGGAACTCCAGAAGAAACTCCAGGCAAGCCTACTTCCACTGTCACTGTTGACAAATCAAAAATACTGGATTTCTGGCAAAAAGGTGACAAGGACAGTACACTCAGTCTGTGCCGCGAGGGGGTTGCTGCCAGCCATTTGGATCCCTTTTATTTGAGTTTTGAAGGTATTGCAGCCTACTACAGCTCACTTGAAAAACCGGAAGGCGATGAGCGTCAGGCTTTGCTCGACGAGGCTGTGTTTAGTCTTAGAAAATCACTAGTAGCTGATGAACATCTGCCAATTCGACCTCAGGTGGAGTATGTCCTTGGCAAGGCGTACTTTCAGAAGGGTACACCGTGGTACGACCTTGCTGTCTCTTTTTTGGAACGTTCAAAAGCTGATGGATATTCGGCGGTGGATACCGAGCAATACCTTGGTCTGGCATATGCGGGGATGGGCTTACACGATAAGGCTATCGAACACTATGAATTGGCTCTGTCGCAACAACCGTCGGATGTATTGATGCTGTCTGCCGCTATGAGTTATAAAGAACTAGGAAACAGCACAAGAGCGGAGGAACTTTTGACCAAAGTTATCGACTCTGACGTTGATGCAGTTCTTGTGCAAAAGAGTCGATACATGTTGGCGGGTTTTGCAATGGAGAAGGGGGAGCTTGCAAAAGCGACTTCACTTTATCAGGCCATTGTGAATGCAGATCCAGAAGCTGCCGATGCCTGGTTCCAAATGGGATTGATCTATGAAAAACAGAACGACCCTATAAAGGCACGGGCTGCCTGGCGTAAAGTTATCTCTATAAATCCCAATTACGCAGAAGCCCGAAAAAAATTGGCAGAAAAACTATAGGAGTAGAAAATTATGGCTTTTAGGAAAAAAGCTTTTAAAGGTTTTTCGCAAGACATTGGAATAGATTTAGGTACCTGTAATACGCTAATTTACGTTCGTGGCAAAGGCATTGTCTTGAATGAACCGTCTGTCGTGGCAGTCGAAAAAGGCACGAATCGACTTTTGGCTGTTGGCGTAGACGCCAAGGCAATGCTTTCGCGCACTCCTCGGGATATAATTGCCAAAAGGCCCCTACGAGATGGTGTTATTGCGGATCCTGATACAACAGAAAAGATGATCAAATACTTTATCCAGAAAGTTGCACCTTCCAATTGGTTTGTAAAACCGAGAATCGTGATCGGTGTTCCTTCGTGTATCACCAAAGTTGAAGAGAACGCCGTCATAGATTCGGCATTCAAGGCGGGTGCCCGATCCGTTAAGGTGATTCCCGAATCTTTGGCCGCGGCAATAGGCGCTGGCATTCCAATTGTTGAGCCTGCCGGCCACATGATCTGCGATATAGGTGGTGGAACGACAGAGATCTCCGTCATTTCTCTTAAAGGTATGGTCGTTACTCGGGCAATCCGTGTGGGAGGAGACGAGTTTGACGATGCTATTATGCGTCACATACGAAACGTGCACAATCTGATTATTGGCGATCAGACGGCGGAGAGACTCAAGATTGAGATAGGCAATGCCAGTCCGGAACGTACCATCGAAAAAGTTGAGATTAAAGGAAACGATGCGATCACTGGCTTGCCAAGACGCTTTGAAATAGACTCAGTGGAAATCAGGGAGGCACTGATGCCTTCGGTGAACCTCATTGTCGATGAGGTCAAGAAAACCCTGAGCGAAACGCCTCCTGAGCTTGCAGCAGACATTGTTGAGCGGGGTATTGTGATGTCTGGAGGGGGAGCGCTCTTGAAAGGCTTGCCTAAGCTCATTGCAAAGGAAACTGGGGTCCCAGTTATTTTGGCGGAAAAGCCAATGGAGTGTGTCGCAATTGGGGCCGGGAAGTATTTTGAGACCATGAACAATCGCGAAGGGTCCGACAGCGTCTACGAAAGCCTAAATCTCTAAGGAAAATTATATGGCGATCCAACGCCGCCCCGACCGCGGCATGGCTTCTGTGCATGTTGTCTCTATTGTGCTGCTAGCCGTTTCTCTTGGTTTGCTTGGCGTTTCAACAAAGGCAATAAACAAAGTCCCGGAGTTGGGAGCAGACGCTGCAGGATCAGTTCAGAGCTTTTTTTCTTCGATAGCGACTTTCTTTCGTGACACTGTGTTTTCAATCAAAGAATTAGCTAATCTCCAGCAGCAGTACGATCAACTTGTAAAAAAAATGGATGAGTATTCTGCCATGCAGCGAGATTATGCACAGGTACAGGCCGAGAATGCGCGTCTGAAAGAACAACTCGGTTTTGCCCAGAACGTGAGCACAATTCAGACGGCAGCTCAAATAGTGGCGCGAGACCCGTCAAATATTTATTCAAGCTATATCATCAATAAGGGGTCTTCCGCGGGTGTCGGTCACAACATGGCTGTGGTTGCATTTTACGATGGCGTCGAAGGCCTGGTAGGTAAAATCACCGAAGTGCGGAGAAACTCGAGCGTTGTTATACCGCTTTTCGATCAGCGTTTTTTTGTCTCAGCGAGGTTCTCCAGTTCCAGAATAAGTGGGTTAGTTAACGGCCAGGGCAGTGAAGACGACCCCTTGGTAATGCGGTATGTCTCGAAATTGAATGCTGGGGAGATAAAAAAGGGCGACGTTGTCGTAACAAGCGGACTCGACTCGATTTTTCCTCCCGATTTAGCCATTGGTAGAGTAAAAGAAGTCATTGTGCCAAATTATGGCAGTTCAGCTGTTATCTACCTAGAACCAGCGGTACCATTTGCAAAACTCGAATATCTTTTTGTTCTCCAGAACCATCCTGCTGAAACTCAGTCTGAGCAGGCTCAGTCCAGTGCTGCTGCGGGTCAATCCAGCACTGCCACAAATGTGAAAAACTCAGATTCTGCAATTCGGGGGGCTAATCCTTGATCGCCACAATTGTGTCTTCCACTGCGTTGGTTTCCTTGCTTTTCCTGATGCAGACTACATGGTTGCGAAACGGGCTCTTACTGGGCGTCGTTCCAGATCTTGGTCTCCTCGTCATTCTGTGGGTTTCCTTCAGAAACGAAAAGAGCGTAGGGTCTTTCACCGGTTTTTTCTCCGGACTGGTTTGCGACTTGTTTTCTGCTGCCCCTGTTGGTTATTTTGCGTTCCTGTATGTGCTTCCAGCATACGCACTTTCTGTGCTCAATCGGTTTGTCTCTCTTGACACCATCTGGATTCCTTTCCTTGCAGGTTTCTTTTCTACACTCTTAAAAGCTATAGGCAGCATTGTGCTTTCCGGGATCTTTGGACCGTCTGTGCTGAGCTCCTACTTTCTTGACGACGTTCATCTCTGGGTCGAAGCTGGCTTGAATGCCGTTCTTGCTCCACTTGTATTCTTCCTTTTGAATATGACTGGCAGTTTTTTTGTTGCCAAGAGAACACCGAGCGAGAGGATAGGATCGCACAGAAAATGAGCCTCGAGAATAGAAAATCGGATTCGACAACAAGGTTCTTTAAACTCAGCACCGCGCTTCTATTTGGCGTATTTGTCTTCTACCTTTTTTATCTTCAAGTGTACAAAAATCAGGACTATCTTGCGCAATCTCAAAGATATACAGTCCAGTCCGTGAGAATTCCAGCGCCTCGAGGCGAAATCTATGATCGTAATTATACCGTCCCCCTTGCTACAAACGAGGAGGCGTTCTCGATTGAGGTTGTACCCGCCGAGATTAGGGATTCGGAGCGGAATAGAGTTTTTGATGCTTTAGCTGGAATGCTGAAAATCTCTGTGGGAGAGATCAACAAAAAGATCCCGCCAAAGTACTATCATCTTTATCAACCTATTTCAATTTCCAACTCGACTGACTATGAAACGGTGGCACAAATAGCCGAACAGAAAGACGATTTCCCTGGAGTCTATTGGAATGCGCAGCCCGTGAGGCGATACGTTGATCTTGAGTCTTTGTCGCACGTAATTGGTTATGTTGGAGAAATGAGCAGGGACGAATACAAGCTTCTTTACAACAAAGGCTATTTAGCCGACGACGTTATAGGAAAGGCCGGTATAGAAAAGCAATACGATACGCTTTTAAAAGGCACCGATGGCAAGATTTCAAAGAGTGTTGACGTAAAGGGTAAGGATGTCAGCGCCGATCAGAATAGAGTTTCACCTCCGATTCCAGGGAAATCACTAGTGCTGACCATAGATCGTTCAATCCAGGAAATAGCTCAAAAAGCTCTCGGTAAGAGAATGGGATCGGTCGTTGTATTGAAGCCGGCTACTGGCGAAATCCTTGCAATGGTCTCATATCCCTGGTATGACTCCAATATCTTTTCTTCGGCAGCGGCAAATTCAGAATATGCCAAATTGCTTGCCGATCCTAATAATCCCTTACTCAATAGAGCAGTACAGTCATCATATCCACCAGCGTCGACATTCAAGACCGTCCTTACAACGGGAATTCTTGAAGAGAAAGTCTTGAGTGAGACACAGAAAATACTTTGCACCGGTCACCTTGACTATGGTGGCAGGCAATGGAATTGCTGGGTCCATAGTGGCCATGGTTCACTTGACCTAAAAAATGCGCTCGCACAATCCTGCGACATCTATTTTTGGCTTGCGGGCCGAGACTACTTGGGAGTAGAGAATATTGTCAATTATGCCGGGCTTTATGGATATGGAAAACCGACAGGTGTCGACTTACCAGGAGAGAATTCGGGCTTCGTGCCAAATCCCCAATGGAAGCAAAAGACCTATAACGAAAAATGGACTCCTGGAGATACTATGAATCTTTCGATTGGACAAGGCTACATGTTGGCGACACCCTTGCAGGTAGCAGACATGATTGCCATGATTGTCAATGATGGTGTGATCTACAGGCCACACATTCTTAAGGAAATTCGGGATCCGGATACCGGTGCAGTTGTCCAAAAGGTGGAACCGGAAGAACTTTCGAAGGTGAGTATCAACAAAGAGACATTTGCAAAGGTTCGAGAGTACCTTCGTGGGGTCATCACTGTTGGCTCGGCGCGCGTGCCGGTGTCCACAAAAGCGGTACAGGTTGCAGGTAAGACCGGTACAGCTGAAGTGGGCCTCAAGGACCGTTGGCATTCCTGGTTTGCATCGTACGGACCATACGATGCACCAGTCGAGGATCAGATTGTCGTAGTAACTATGATTGAAGCAAGTAATCCATGGGAGTGGTGGGCACCTTATGCCGCCAATGTGATCTATCAGGCTATTTTTGCCGGTCAAGATGCAGAAACTGCAGCCAAGACAGTGCACGTCAATTTGGATTCAACGCAACTCAGGGGACGGGCAGAATAGATGGCGAATTCACCGGAATCGAGACGGTTCCAACCTTCAAAATTCTTTGCCGACATAGATTATTTTATGTTGTTCGCGGCGCTTGCTCTTGTAACAATTGGGATTCTAGCCATCGCATCTTCTGGTGTCGACGCCGAGGGATTCCGCTTCTCCGATGAGTATTTGAAGCAAGCAGTGTGGGCTGTGACTGGTTTGGTTTTGATGGTGGTAGCACTGTCATTGGACTTGTCACGGCTCAAAGACTACATGTTCTTTGTCTATGCTGCGACTATTCTGTTACTCATCTATACTCGGATTGCAGGCAAGGTCGTCAATGGCGCCAAGGCGTGGATTGGCTTTGGTTCTTACGGAATTCAACCTTCAGAATTTGCAAAAGTTGCAACCATTCTCTTTCTGGCCAAATATTTGGAAAGCTCCGAACAAGAAACCGATGTAAGACGTCTTGTCTATTCCAGTCTGATTATCGGAATTCCTGTATTGCTTATACTTTCGCAACCCGATTTTGGCTCCGCTATCGTTTTTTTTCCAATCCTGTTGGCGATGCTTGCACAGGCAAAAGTGGACAAGCGCTATGTGTTCTTTATTTTACTGGTAGTTGTCTTTACCTTTTTGTTTTTGATCTTCCCCTTGATAGGAAAGTATTTCTTGCCACCAGGCAACTTGCTGGAGGTTTTCTTTCAAAGTAACTCCTTGCCAACGCTCGCCGTGTCTGGAATTGTCCTTATTGTAGGTTTGTCATTGTTTGGTTGGCTGAAGTTTAAGAAACAGCCCTATTTTTGGATCGCGTACTTTGCAATACTGATTTCTGTTTCCATCCTGTTGTCTACAATAGCAGGCAAGGTGATGAAAGAGTATCAGATTATGCGACTGCTGGTCTTTGTCAATCCCAACATCGACCCACAGGGGGCGGGCTGGAACATCTTACAGAGTGTAACGGCAGTTGGGTCGGGAGGCCTCTGGGGCAAAGGCTACATGCAGGGTTCCCAAAGCCATGCAAGATTCATTCCTCAACAAAGTACCGATTTTATCTTTTCGATAATCGCGGAAGAAGGTGGTTTTATCGGCAGCCTTCTCGTAATTAGTCTCTTTTGCTTCTTCTTTTATCGCATCATTAGGGTAATGGATACAACGAATGACCGGTACTCGTCGCTTGTATGTGCCGGACTGTGGGGAATGTTCTTTTTTCATTTCCTGATCAATATAGGCATGGCAATTGGCATTATGCCTATCACTGGCATACCTCTGTATTTCATTTCCTACGGGGGATCTTCTTTGTGGGCGGCAATGGTTTCCACGGGGTTGATGCTTGGGATCTCTGCCCGACGCTATCGTGTTTATTGAATATAGCCTGACTTTTTGCTCCTTCTCCCAAGTTCAGCAAAAGTCTAGGACTTATACTCTTTTTTGAGAGGAAAACTTCTATGGCAATATTTGTTGATCCGCTTAGAGATTTAGCTGGTTCGATTCATAAAGTGGAAAAACCGGCTAGGTACTTGGGCGGAGAATTGGGGTCTAATTCGCCAATTGAAGATCAAACAGATGCACGACTTCGTATAGCTTTGTGTTTCCCTGATCTTTACGAAATAGGAATGTCCAATAACGCTATTCGTTTGCTCTATAATCAATTATCCACGATGAGCGACTCCGTTGTGTGTGAGCGGGTATTTGCGCCAGCTCCAGATTTTGAAAAACTGCTCGAGGAGCGTGATATTCCGCTCTATACGCTAGAAAGCGGGATCCCTCTATTCCAATGTGACATTATAGCATTCTCAGTTGGCTACGAGTTGTTAGCTACCAATATGCTCACTATTTTGCAGGCTGGCAAGGTACCATTACTTCGGGAAGAACGCGACAGCACAAGTCCTGTGGTAATTGCTGGAGGTCCTGCGATTACAAACCCTCATCCTTTCGGTAAATTTCTGGATGCCGTCTATATCGGCGAGGCTGAAGCAGGCTTTTATGAACTTGTTCGCCGACTCGCGGACATAAAGTCGCAAAGCAAAGCGCAAGAAATGAGGACGAAGTTTCTTGAAGAGATCCGCACGCTGGATCAGGTGTGGATACCCTATGAAGTAAACTCCGACTGCCAAAGCGGAGAGCCCTGCAAAGATGGTGTTCGCTCGAAGTCGCCTAAGACAGTGAGGGCCGTTTTTGATCAGTTCTCTACCACGACTGCCTTTACAGCCTATCCAGTGGCAGTATTGCCGACAGTTCAGAGCCACGGAAGTGTCGAAATAATGCGTGGGTGTCCGAATGGTTGCCGATTCTGCCACGCAGGTTATTTTTATCGTCCACAAAGAATTAAGAGCTCGGCATGTATCGACGAGGAAGTCCGTATTCTTGTTGAAGATGGTGGTTATCAAGAAATAACATTGGCCTCACTCTCGAGTGGAGATTATCCGGATATTGTCAGTATGTTTCGGTCCTTGAATGAGAAGTGGAAGGAGAGACACGTTTCGTTTCAGTTGCCCAGCCTTAAGGTAAACTCTTTTACGCTACCACTGCTGGCTCAGCTTTCTGAAGTCCGCAAGTCCGGATTGACGTTCGCAGTGGAAACACCCATAGAAGCATGGCAATTCGCTATAAACAAAGCAGTCAGCCTGGAGAAAATTCTTTCCATTCTTAAAGAAGCGCGAAGCCTCGGCTTCAGGTCTGCCAAATTTTACTTCATGATCGGCTTGCCAGTACCAGGCAAAGGAATGGGCGAGGCAGATGCCATCAGCGCCTTTTTGCGGCAGGTTTCTGTGGAGTCCAAGATGGCGATTAATGTAACAATTGGCACTTTCGTACCAAAGCCCCATACTCCTTACGAACAGCAGGCCCAACTGAGCGAAGAAGAAGCCCTCAATTGCATTCATAGAATAAAGGACTCTTTAAGACAGTTTCGTTCAATATCGATTTCTTATCATTCACCTTTCTCATCGGTTCTTGAGGGGCTTATCTGCCGCGGGGATGATGGGGTAGGGGATGTTATCCTGAGTGCTTTTAGAAATGGGGCAAGACTTGATGCGTGGGATGAGTACATGAAGAGAGATGCGTGGCGAGAAGCCATAAAGGAACACGCACAGAGTCTCGGCCTGAATGAGAATGAGTGGATTGCTCGTATGCTAAGCGGAAGGCCTCGCGAGGACTTAAACAGGCCAATCTGGAAGGACGTGTCACTTAATGTATCTAATTCTTATTATGATCATGAATTAAATAATTCAATGAATAGCATACCTACAGTGCCATGCGCCGACCCTTGCGAGCATCCGTGTGGAGCATGCAACAAAAATGCCCATATTGTATGCAATAGTATACAACTAAAAGAGCTTTCTGATGCCGCTACGAGCAGCAAAAGTACTGCAAGACCACTTGGAAAGAAGGCCATATCAAAAGCCAAGTTGCTGGAGAGTTTTTCAATCGGAGACTTTCACCAATCACTGCTTGAAGATAAAAGGCTAATTTTGAAGTACAGAAAGAGGGACCAGGCAGCTTTCTATCCGTTACACTCGGTTCCGAATGTTTTTGCTCGAGCTTTTTTAATCTTGGGGATCCCTGTTCGCTTTTCTGAGGGTTTTAATCCTATAGCCAGACTTGAGTTTACGCCTCCTTTGTCGCTTGGCTTTGAATCTGATGCTGAGATTTGTTCGGCCTGGCTTGCAAGCGATTTTGTGATTAATGATAACGAGGGTTTTTTGAATGCACTGAACTCGGTTTTGCCTTCTGGGCTCATTGTGCAAAGTGTCCGAATTGGAGATCCGCGCAACCTTGGAAAGAACTCAATTGGGACAATATTCTCTGGAAGCCTGTTTGCAATCTCACCACGGAATGCGCTTGGACGCGGACTTCTTGAAAGTTATCTCAATATTGCTACCAGCGATGGCTCATCGTCATCTTTTGCCAGTTCAATAGAATCAATCAACTCTGAGAAGTATTTTTACT
>JAFIHQ010000123.1 GCA_017849315.1 Treponema sp. | reverse complement strand
GGCAGCCTAAAACTTCATCAGGAGCTTGAGGAGAGGTTGGCGGCCTTCGTTGGCAAGGAAGCGGCTCTCGTTTTCTCTACCGGTATGCAGACTAACCTTGGCGCGATTTCCGCACTGATCGGGCGAAACGATGTGGTCATTACCGATAAAGATGACCATGCTTCCATTGTAGATGCCTGTCGTTTGGGCATGGGGGAAATCAAGCGCTATGTGCATGGAGACCTCGACCAGCTGGATAGAATCTTGAGCAAGATCCCTGCCGATCAGGGGACAATGGTCGTTGTTGACGGCGTGTTCTCGATGGGCGGAGATATTGTTGACCTGCCCAAGTTGTCGGCGATCTGCAAGAAGTACGGAACGAGGTTATATGTCGACGATGCACATGCCATCGGAGTGCTAGGTGGCGGACGCGGTACGGCAGCTCATTTCAACATGACCAAGGACGTAGACCTCATTATGGGCACGTTCTCCAAAAGCTTTGCATCGCTCGGCGGCTTTGTTGCAGGCGACGCGGCAGTTATCAACTATATTAAACATACAGCGAGGTCCTTTATCTTTTCTGCGTCGCTGCCTGCGCCCAACGCCATGGCAGCTGCGGCAGCTTTGGAGATAATGGAGACTGAACCCTGGCACGTAGAAAAGCTCTGGGAAAACGGGAAATTCATGTTACAGGGCCTAAAGCAGCTCGGATTTAACACCGGCGCCACGCAGACGCCGATTATTCCGATTATCATTGGCGAAGACGAGTTGTGTTTCCGCTTCTGGAAGGAGCTCTTCGACGGTGGGCTTTATTGTAACGCTGTGGTGTCCCCAGCCGTCCCAGAGGGCATGGCCCTGCTCCGGACCTCGTATATGGCGACGCATACGCGCGAGCAGTTGGAGAGGGTACTCGACATCTTCGAGAAAGCCGGCAAAAAGCTGGGTATTATTTAAGTCTAATCATAGTGTGCTTTGCTCCGCTTGTTCCGGGAAGCTCTGATGCAGTTCAGGCGCTACTCAGTCGTTGACAGGCGGAGTAATGAGCCCGTGTTCCACAAAACTATAGAATGCTTCGTTGCTAAAAACGAGGTGATCCAGTAAAGGAATTCCGAGCATTTCGCCGACCTCCCGCAGCCGTTTTGTGATGTCGATATCTTCACGGGATGGCTCGAGGTTACCTGACGGATGGTTGTGGGCAACAATGATGGCGCATGCCCTGTCGACAATGGGATCAGCAAACACCTCTCTTGGATGCACAACTGTTTTATTTACCAATCCTGTCGTGATTTGTCGTATTGCATTGACCTCGTGAGCGCCATTGAGGGAAATGCAGAGGAAGTGTTCCTGCTTGCGGTCCGCAAAGTGGGCTATCAGCGGATATATATCGTGAGGCATTGCAATTCTTTTGCCCTGGACCGAGTAATATCGCCTCCCCAGCTCCAAAGCTGCAGCTATGGAACACGCGCGGGCATCCCCGATGCCGATTATGCCTTTTGCAATGTCCGTATTCATTTGAGCCCTCTCCTGATCCACAGCGCGAAGGACGTCATCGGCCAGCCGTACTACTGACTTGCCTGCGCAACCAGAACCAAGGATGGCTACAAGCAACTCGCGGTCCGAGAGAGATTGTACACCTTCACTCAAGAGTCGTTCCCTGACTTTTATTTCACCCTTAGGAGCTTCAACCTCCTTGGGGATGTCGAGCTGACTCGATTTGCTAAAGACGGCGCCTCTTGTACTGTTTTTCGCACTCATTTCATTCTCCATTCTAGAAACGCGCTAAACCGGGCTGGTCACTTCGATCTTTAGGTGCTTTTTGCAGTCCTGTGGTATAATCTCGGTATATTCCAAAACTCTTATTGACGTTCTATAATACGACAGGCGATACTTACTGCTATACATAAGCGCTTGTGCGCTGTCGATGTACCAAAAGAGGAGGTTCTCAGAATGAAGAGTCTTAAGGGGTCAAAAACCGAGACCAATTTGATGGCTGCCTTTGCAGGCGAGTCTCAGGCTCGAAACCGCTATACGTATTTTGCTTCAAAAGCCAAGGATGAAGGTTTTATTCAAATGTCGATGGTGTTTGAAGAAACCGCAAATCAGGAAAAAGAGCATGCCAAACGGCTCTTCAAGTTTATGGAAGGCGGTACAGCAACCATCACCGGCACATTCCCGGCTGGTGTAATTGGCACAACCAGGCAGAACCTTGACGAAGCGGCAAGCGGAGAAAATTATGAATGGAAAGAGATGTACCCTGGCTTTGCCAAGATAGCTCGAGAAGAGGGCTTTGATGCGATTGCAGCAGTGTTCGAAGCAATTGCGGTTGCGGAAAAACAGCATGCCAAACGCTATGAGGCCTTTGCGGCCAACCTGGACGCAGGCAAGGTGTTCAAGAAGGATAAGCCGGTTGTTTGGAGATGCCTGAATTGTGGTTATCTCTACGAGGGCGAGTCTGCGCCTCTGGCGTGCCCGGCATGTGCTCATCCTCAGGCTTATTTCGAAGTCTTAGGTGAGAATTGGTAATGACAGACTTTCATGAGCCAGTTTTGTGAGAACTGAGAAAAGTAGGAAGGAGGCTTTTTCTATGACAGAACTTAGACAGGTTTATAAATGCAATGTTTGCGGGAACATTGTCGAGGTAGTCCATCCAAGTGGTGGTACCCTTGTTTGCTGTGGACAACCAATGACACTAATGGTAGAAAACTCGGTAGATGCCGCTAAAGAAAAGCATGTGCCAGTAATCGAAAGCACACCGGATGGCTTCTGGGTCTTGGTAGGTGCGGTTGCCCATCCAATGGAGCAAAAGCACTATATCGAGTGGATTGAGCTCATTGCCGACGACAGAGTCTATCGGGCTTACCTGAAGCCGGGCGATGAACCCAAGGCCTTCTTCCCTGTCAAGGCCGAAAACGTTTGGGCGCGCGAGTATTGCTCTCTGCATGGGCTGTGGAAATCCTGATTTCGAAGCCTTGAGCTTTCGAACAGACAGACAAAAAGGAGTCAAGAATGAAGAAATACGTATGTGAAGTATGTGGCTATATTTATGATCCAGCAGAAGGAGATCCTGACGGGAACATTCCAGCTGGTACTGCATTCGAGAATCTGCCCGATGATTGGGTCTGTCCGATGTGCGGCGCAGGAAAAGAGTCTTTTTCTCCTGCAGACTAAAGTCATTCTGTCAGAATAACCGAATAGAAAGCTTGGCCCCAAGAATCTGCCTTGTTTCTGTTGTACCGGCGTGGTGCTGACTCTGCTTTGTCGGCTTCGGTTTGAGAAGGAATCGACGTTGGTGGTACGGAAACGGGGCAGGTTCTGTTTCGATAAAAGGTAAATCATGATTTCAAGAGAAGATTTTGTCTTTACGATCGGCTTTGACGGCGAATTGGCAGTAGTCGATGGCAAAGCCAAAAAAGAATTTGGAAAACTGTCCACGATGCAACTGGCGGAGAAAGGCCTTTACCGGGCTGCTTTTTCGTCGGCGCTATACTCTGGCAAGCCAGAAGAGATGAATGCCTTTATAGAGTTTTTCAACAAAAAGGCAGGGACCAATTACAAAGATCAGGCACAATTATCAAGGCTTTTTGGTGTTTATCTTGAGAACATAAACAAGACGCTCGTGCTCTGATCTATAGAATCTGCCGGGTTCAAAACCCGGGTCAGACCAAAGCCCGGAAGAACTCAATCTAGAAGAGATCAATCACTCACAAGAGCTCAATGATCCGACATTTTAGATAACGCGATTCGTCATAACCGGAAACAATGGGGTGATCCAGATCCTGCGTCCTCGCGTCGACCAACCTGAAACGCTTGTGGCAATCGGTTGCTGCCTCTTCCAACATGGAATCAAAAAGCGAATCTCCAAACCAAAACGAACAGGAACAGGTAACTAAAACCCCGCCGGATTGCAAAAGCCTTAGGGCCCGGACATTTATTTCCTTGTAACCCCGCCACGCAGATTTTATGGTAGCACGCGACTTTGCAAAGGCAGGCGGGTCAAGAATGATCATGTCGAACTTTTTGTCCTGCTTCTCGAGTTCGCGCAGAAAGTCAAACGCATTCGCTTCCATCGTCGATACACAATCCGAAACCGAGTTCAATAAGGCGTTACGTTGCACCGCGGCTAGTGCCTCGGCTGAAGAATCGACGGCCAGAACAGATTTTGCTCCTTGCAAAGCACAGGCTATCCCAAAGCCGCCCTGGTTACAGAAGACATCCAAGACCTGCCGGCCCCTTGCGAGGTGGGCCGCAGCCCTACGGTTGGCCCGCTGGTCCAAAAACCACCCCGTTTTTTGCCCAGTGAGGAGTCTTACTGCAAAGACAGCATCATTTTCTTGGATAAGGATCGAACCTGGAACCGTACCGGCCAGAATACCTTCGGACAATTCCATGCCCTCTAAGGCCCGAACCGGCGCATCGGAGCGCTCCAGGATGCCATCAGGCTCAAAAACCTCGAGTAAAGCTTTGAGGATTACCTGCTTTCGCAGCTCCACCCCCAAGGTGAGAAACTGTACCGAAAGCCACGTGCCGCGCGTACCCGTCGCTTCGTCCTTCCCCACGTACCTGTCCACCACCAGCCCCGGCACCGCGTCGGCCTCCCCATACACCATCCGCACGCTCTGCGTGCCCAAGTCAAAAAAACCCTCGCGCCAGGTGCGCGCTACCCTAAATGCGTTCACAAAAAAGTCCAAATCCGCGCGGGCGGCGCTGTGCGAAAAAATCCGCGCCCGAATCTTGGAGTGTGGGTTAAAGAATGCGTACCCCAGCAGCTTTTTTTTAGCGTCCAGCACGCGCACTTCCGCGCCCGGCTCCGGCTTGCCCTCCACAACGGCTATTTCGTTGTCGTAAATCCATGGGTGCCCCTGGCGGATGCGTAAGTCTTCTTTGGGCTTTAGAATAATGGTTGGCGTGTACATGGCAAAAATCATACACCGAAGCCGCGCCCTGTGGGAACCGCGCCCTGTGGGAACCGCGCCCCATTCAAGCTTTTTGAAGCCTATTGAAGCCGCGCCCTGTGGGAACCGCGCCCTGTGGAAACTGCGGCGCAAGGAATGGGACGCCGACAGTAAGGGACCGTAGGGCCAGCCTTCGCACCGGGCCATACCAGGAGGATTGAAGCGCCAGCCCGCCTTCTGTACGATACAAGAATATGAAGAAGCAAACCGTCGTCTACCGCTGCTCGAACTGTGGACACACCGAGCCCAAGTGGTTGGGACGTTGCCCCGAATGTGGCCAATGGAACACCTTTGTTGAGAACAACGTGGCCACCAGAGTTGCTCAGGCCAGCGCAGGAGCCGATGCATATTCCCTTCCGATCGTCGCAATCGATCCGGCCTCGGGGACGCGGCTTCCATCTGGTATTTCCGAGCTCGATAGAGTTCTTGGCGGTGGGTTTATGCGTGGCTCGGCCATTCTTCTTGGCGGCGAACCTGGAATTGGCAAGAGCACGCTTCTTCTCCAGGCCTGTGCAGCCTTAAGGTCCAAGGGCCGGGTTCTTTATGTTTCGGGCGAAGAGTCACCTGCCCAGATTCGGTTGCGGGCTGATCGTGTGGGAGCAATAAAAGATAATCTCGAAGTTTTCTGTTCCACGGACCTCGACAAAATCATGTCAGTCATGGACTCGACTCGTCCCATCCTCACCGTTATCGATTCAATACAGACCGTGTACACGCCCGAAGCAGGCGCCGTTCCCGGCACTGCCAACCAGATCAAATACAACACGCAGAACCTTACGGAGTGGGCCAAAACGCACGATTCCGTCATTGTTTTTGTGGCGCATGTCACCAAAGATGGGCTCATTGCGGGTCCAAAAGCTGCGGAGCATATCGTCGACGCTGTGCTCGCGTTTGAACAGGCGGAAGGAGATTTGCGTTCTTTGCGCGCCACAAAAAATCGATTTGGTTCTACCGACGAGCTGGGGCTTTTCCGCATGGACGAAGATGGCCTGCACGAAATCGTTGATCCGTCTGGTGTGCTTCTTGTAAAACGAGATGGCGAGATTCCATCCGGAATCGCCGTGGCCATCGTCTACGAAGGATCGAGAATTCTACTCGTGGAGATCCAGGCACTGACTGTGCCAGCCAAGGCAGGCATCACAAGGGTCTATTCCGATCGGATCGATGCTTCCAGAGTGGCACGCATCGCGGCAGTCATGGAAAAGCAGACCGGCCTTAGGTTCTCTGACCAGGACATTTATATAAACGTTGCCGGTGGGGTGAGGATTTCCGAAACTGGGATCGATCTTGCACTTGCGGCGGCGCTCTACTCTGCCAGAACAGGGCAGGCCTTGCCTTCGGGCGCAGCCATGGCAGGCGAGCTTTCGCTTGCAGGTGAAGTCCGGTCGGTGCGCCAAATGGCCAAACGCGCGCGTACAGCGCAAGCACTCGGGTTTTCGCAGGTTTTTGGGCCGAGAGAGGGGCCAGCCGGAGAAGGCCTTGCTAGGGAAGGCCTTGCGGGAGAAGGGCCCACAAGAGAAGGCCTTGCGGGAGAGAAGCCTATAAGAAAGGCGGTTCCATCAAAGGATCCCTCACAGAAGGACCCAAAGGAAGGGCAGGTCATGGATTGGCGCGCAGTAGACTCTCTCAAAGCAGCCATCCGCGCACTCATGGGTGCGGGAAAAGACGCAACCCCTAGCACTCTTGGCATTAGAACGCAGTCACGTGAGGTTACATGAGATACATTCATAGCGACGAACGGTCTACCGGCCTTGTGCTGCCATTATTGGCTCTGCGCATTCAAGATAAGCCTTGCGGCGAATTCCCTGATCTCGAAAAACTCGCGGCATTGGCCAAAGAGTGGGACATGAATCTCATCCAGATTCTGCCCGTCAACGATTCCGGTTGGCAGGCCTCACCCTACAGCGCGTTGAGTTCGATCGCACTCAATCCTATTTATTTGTCAATAAAAGACTTACCTGAATTTGAACAGCTTTCTCCTGCGCTGCGTGGCTCGCTTGCCCAGATGAACGCGCAATTAGCTTTGCACAAGCGGGTGCATTATGGAGAAGTTCTCGGCGCCAAGCTCAAGATTTTATCGGAAGTATGGAAAGAGATTTCGTCGCCATCGGCCCCCGATCGCACCGGAGTCCTGTCGGCTCTGGAAAGCTGGGTTAAGAAAAACGAATGGGTGCGTCCCTACGGTTGCTTCCTCGAATTGAAAAAGCGCTTTAGAGGGCTTCCCTGGTGGGATTGGCCCGAGTATACCACGGTGAGGCAAGACGATATCGCGACGCTTCTATCAGATCCGGGCTTTGCCAAACAGGTTGATTTTTGGGCTTGGGTGCAAATGCGTGCATACATGCAATTCGAGAGCGCATGTACTCGCGTACACTCGATGGGCATCAACCTTATGGGGGATATTCCTATTTTGATGAATCGGGATTCGGTCGATGCATGGTATGACCGCCAGATTTTTGATTTCGACTTTCTTGCTGGGGCGCCACCCGATGCAGGTTCTCCTTCGGGGCAGAACTGGGGCTTCCCGCTTTATCGATGGGACGTCATTGAGAAAACCGGCTGGGCGTTTTGGAAAGCCCGAATGGAAGTGGCTGACCATTTTTATAGTTCATATCGAATCGACCACGTGCTTGGGTTTTTTAGAATTTGGGCGCTAGACAAGGCCGAGCGCGATGGATACTTGGGCCATTTTGAGCCAGAGCTGGACTATACCCGAGACGAATTGCACGAACTGGGCTTTAGCGATGAGCGCATCCGGTGGCTTTCTCAACCGCACATCCCCGAAAGCGCCGTGAAGGCGATCCTCGCCTTGCTTAAGGCCGCACACGATGAATCGAATACCCTGCCACAGCCGGACGCCTCACGGTTCCGATCAGAATTGTTTAGCCAGATTGGGACCGAACCACTGTACCGGTTTTCTGGCCAAATCCAAGGCAGTGCCGATTTCGACAGGCTTGTGCGGGATTTTCTGCCCACTTCCGGGCCAAATGGCGTGTCCTATGGCGTGCAGAACGAGGAAGCTCTCAAAGCTTCACTCGTCTCATGGTGGAGAAACCGCAGCCTCTTGGAACTGCCGAACGGCCATTTTATAGCTACGCCGAACTACTGGAATACTCAAGCGTGGCTCTCGTTGTCCGACGACGAACGGCAAAAGCTCAAGTCTCTTATCGAACGGAAAGGCGAGATCTCCAATAAGCTGTGGCTCGAAAATGGGCGCAAAATACTTTCCGCCATAACGGGATATGTGCCGATGCAGCCCTGTGCCGAGGACTTGGGCTACCTTTCGCCAGGCGTTCCGCAAACACTTGAGGACCTGAATATACCGGGTTTGCGCGTCTTGCGGTGGACAAGATATTACGACGAGCCGGGCGCACCTTTTGTGCCGCTCGACAAATATCCTGCAAACTCAGTTGCTTGCACTTCCGTGCATGATTCCTCAACACTCCGCGAGTGGTGGCGCGATGAGCCCGACAAGGCAAAGCTGTGGGACATGCTGCGGTTCACAAGGCCTTGCCCGGACGATCTGAACCCAGCGGCGGCGCTTGAAGTTGCCCGAGCGTTTGCAATGGTCAACTCGAGGTTCTTGGTCTACCCTTTGCAGGATCTATTGGCTTGCGACGAACACTACCGGGAAGAAAACCCCAAGGACGAACGCATAAACATCCCAGGAACTTGCGACGCCTTCGACTGGACCTATAGAATGAAGCCTTCTCTTGAGGTGCTGCTTCAAGACAGTGATTTTGCATCCCGAATCTCCTCGCTGGCTAAAGTTCACAGTATATCGCGGAGCAAAGTATGAGCGAGATGAGTAAGATGAGTGAAAAAATCGGCACAAGAGTCGGTCGCTCCGTAGTTTCAGCGCTCAAAAGGGCCTTTTCGACAATAGTTTTTCTGCTGAAAATAATGATACCGACGAGCCTTGCCATCGCGCTCTTGGGCTGGAGCGGCGCCCTG
>JAFIHQ010000122.1 GCA_017849315.1 Treponema sp. | reverse complement strand
AGTGTTCGGCAATGAGCATGAAGTATGTGGGAGAGAGTTTAGGCATCCACGCTGGCGGTATAGACCATATACCAGTGCATCATACCAACGAGATCGCTCAATCATAGGCCGCGACCGGCAAGCCTTGGGTCAGAGACTGGCTGCATGCCGAATTCCTTGTGTTGGACAATGGAAAGATGTCTAAGTCCAAAGGAACCTTCATAACGCTGCAAAGCCTGATCGACCACTGTTTTGATCCTCTCGATTACCGGTTTTTCTGCCTTGGCGGTCACTATCGCAGCCAACTCAGTTTTTCTTGGGAAGGAATGGAACAGGCCAAGGCTTCCAGGAAGGCGCTTGACGACAGAATCCTGGACTTGCAGGATAAGGTACTCCACGCAGCTGATCAAACGGCAGTAGCTGATCAAACGGCAAAGAAGGAAGGCCTCGAACAGCCCGACGACGCTCATTGGGGTGTGCTTGCTTTGGACATCTCTACCTTATCGGACAAGGCTAGAGAACACCTGGGGCGGTTTGATGACGCTCTGGCGGAAGACTTGAACGCGCCTCGTGCCTTGGCTGAGCTATGGCAACTGCTCAAAGACCCTGATGTTTCACCTCGCGAAGCTTTGGCTGTTGCTTACAACATGGATGAAGTGCTTGGTCTAAGGCTTTCCGAACTCAAGCGCGAGACAGTAAGCGTTCCGCCCGAATTTGTTGTAGAAATCGAGAGTGCTATTCAAGAGCGGGCAGCGGCAAAGAAAACCAAAGACTGGGCAAAAGCCGACGCCATTCGTGCCGGTCTCAAGGCCAAGGGAATACTTTTGGAAGATACGCCGACTGGCACTATTTGGAAGAAGCTCTAAGCTTTTTCGTAACATTGGCCTCATAACAATTGTTATAAGTTGAAGGGAAGCATGCCGGAAATGGATTTTCGCAGTATTTATGAAGCAAATGCCGACATGCTCCTGCGGATTGCCTACCGCATTACCAATTCCACCGAAGCAGCGGAAGATGTGGTACACGACGCTTTTGGGAAAATGCTCCAGAACAATATGGATTTTCCTACAAACGCCGATGCCAAATACTGGCTTATCAGGGTGGTAAAGAATGCGGCCATCAACTACGCGAAACGCAAATCGCGCGAGGCTAAAGCCTACGAAAAATGGTGGCGCAGCGAAGGCAAACCGGTGGAAGACGTTGAGGCCGGCTCTTTATCCATGGCGGACATTGGGTCGGATGCAGGTGTGGAAGCTTCGGCTGAAGAGGGCCTGCTTAAGCGCGAATCGGCCGAGGAATTGCGTGCAGCATTGGATTCGTTACCTGAACGCCTTAAGGTCGTTTTGATAATGAAGGAATATGGTGGCATGAATTATAAAGAGATAGGCAAAGTGCTTGGTATTAGCGAAGGCAATGTCAAGGTTAGAGCTTATCGGGCTCGAAGTGCACTCTTGGAACGGCTCGAACGGGAGGACGATACCAATGTGCCCAGATGAATCACTGCTTTCAGCCTACGTCGATGGTGAAGTTCCTTCCCCTTGGAAAGAAAAGCTTGAATCTCATGTTGTCGAGTGCCCCAAATGTGCCGACCGAGTATCCGGGTTTCGTGAACTCGATGCTCGTTTGCAGCAGCTCACGTCTCCAGATGCAGAACATAAACTGGCTATGGCCCGCGCCCGCATACAAGCTGACTTGCGCTTTGATATTGTGGATGCCGAAAAATCCAAGTTAGTGTCGGTCCTGCCCCAGACCTTTGCTACCGAACATCTTGATACTCGTTACAAACGCAAGGCCCGCAGAAATGGTTCCCGTCGAGCGGGGATCTCTATGCCCGTGCTTGCAGCAAGCGTTCTTGTTTTGATTTTTGCTGCTGGTTTGGTAGTAGGAGGCAAAGTGCTTGTCAATAAGAAACCGCAGTCAATTGCATCGGCTTCGGGGACAATCCAAGTTGGTTCCGGTTCTATGGACTCAATCAATCAATACTGGTCTTCCTTAAAGTCTGATCAGGGAGTTACCATAACTATGCCCAGCGAAATTTCGTTTGAGCCTATTGGTGATCCGGTGATCATGACCTACAGCGATGGAGCTGCAGCTGCAACAGTTGTGTCACCTGTATCTTCCGGTACTTCCACATCAAGCTTCGGCAGTGCCGCGCCTATGCAGACTTCAACGCCCTAGAAAGGGAAAGTTCTAATGCGGAATCTGGTTTCTAAGCCTATTTCAGCGTCAAGAAGCGCTGTTTTCGCCTTTGTTCTTATCCTTGTCAGCCTGAATGGCCTTGGAATTTATGCGCAAGGTACCAACACAAAAGTCGTAGGCGAGACCCCTTCTCCTGCAGTTCCTCAAGCCAATACCGATGAGTCCGTGGCCGTCTTCCAGATACGCTCTGCTTTTTCGCTGACCCCTGCAATGGTGCAAGTTCTACAGAAGAAGATGGAGGAATTTGCAGCACAATCGGGTGCAAAACCGTCCCCAAGCGGGTCTAATAGTTCGAATCAGGGCACGTCGAATCAGGGCACAGCAGGGACTGTGATCGGACCTGGGGCGGTAAACAAACAGCCTGGTTCCACATCGCAGACGAGTCAACAAAGTGCTTCTGCGGGTGCAGATCGGAGCACCGAAATCATTCCTTGGAGCAGTGTTCTCTCCAGAAGCGTCCCCATGGCGACTCCCTTTGATGTGCGAGTCGTTGGGGATAAAATCGTAGCAATCATGCAAATTGTGCCGCTGGATCAGGATTCTAAAGGTGTCAATCTCATGATTCAGACGCAAATATGGGCAAAACAAGCCAATGGAACCGTCTCGTACCGCACCTTTATTCAGCCTTTGAGTCTGCCAGTCGGTGCAAGAATATTCTATTATCCATTGGGTTTTAGTACCAAAGAAGGTGCGCCTATCGTTGTAGAAATCAAAGTCGATATCGTAGAAAAGCCAAAAAAACTCCACTGACAACTTGGGACAGTCTGGACAACCCGATGTGCTTTCAACGTTTTTTTCTTCTGATGTGCCAGTACTCCCCAATGCAACTATTCAAAACCCCAGGTCCTCACTGAATAAGGCTGTACAAGCCTGCATAAGCCATGACGCCTCTGGCCGAAATACACGAATCGCTGTATTATAAAAGCTGCATAAATTTACCGTTCAGTATGTGGGGAGGAGTATATGTCCTATATAGAAAAAGAGGATCCTGAACTTTGGGCAGCAATGCAGAGCGAGCAGGCACGGCAGCGTGATAAGCTCGAGCTTATCGCCAGCGAGAACTACACATCCAAGGCTGTAATGGAAGCAGTGGGCTCGGTGCTTACGAATAAGTATGCGGAAGGCTATCCAGGTAAACGCTACTATGGCGGTTGCGAATTTGTCGATATTGCCGAAAATCTGGCCCGAGATAGAGCGAAAAAGCTCTTTGGCGCGGACCATGCCAATGTCCAGCCGCATTCCGGAAGCCAGGCCAACATGGGCGTCTTGTTTGCTGCCCTCAATCCAGGAGATACAATTCTGGGAATGGACCTGGCGCACGGCGGCCACCTTACGCACGGTGCTCCGGTTTCTTTTTCGGGGAAGATGTATAATGTCGTGCGCTACGGCGTGCGCAGAGATACGGAAACCATCGATTACGCTCAAGTTGAGCAACTGGCGCTCGAGCACAGGCCAAAGTTGATTATTGCAGGGGCATCGGCCTATTCGCGAATTATCGACTTTAACGAATTCAGGCGCATTGCAGACGAGGTTGGGGCATATCTCATGGTAGATATGGCACATATTGCAGGCCTTGTGGCGGTCGGCAAGCATCCGAGCCCAATCAAGATTGCAGATTTTACGACGACGACAACGCATAAGACGCTCCGGGGGCCCCGTGGTGGCATGATTTTTGTTGGTGCCGATAAGGAAAATAACCGCGGCATCACGACCTCCAAGGGCGAGCTCAAGAAATGGTCGGAAGTCATTGACAGCATGGTGATGCCAGGAATTCAAGGTGGCCCACTTATGCACGTCATTGCTGGCAAGGCAGTTGCTTTCCAGGAGGCGCTGCAACCTGAGTTTGCGGTCTACATCGACCACGTCGTGGAGAATGCTGCAGTCATGGCTAAAGCTCTAAGCGAAGCGGGGGCAAGAATCGTTTCGGGTGGAACTGACAATCATCTTATGCTTGTGGACCTTACACCGCTCGGCATAACCGGTAGAGACGCTGAGAAATGGTTGGATGCTGCGAATATCACTGTGAACAAAAACGGTATTCCGTTCGATACAAAGAGTCCGTTTGTCACTTCTGGTATCAGGGTCGGAACTCCGGCGGTTACAACACGGGGTATGGGCGTAAAGGAAATGCAGATAATCGCAGGGTTCATTGTCGATGTTCTAAAGTCCAAGGGCGACGACAAGACGATTGCGAGAGTCAAGAGCGCTGTCTTGGATCTGACAAAGCAATTCCCCCTGCCGTAATGTTTTAATATCGATTGTGGTGACAATCGATTGTAGTGGCATTCGAGTATAGTGGCACTCGAGTACGATTTGCCGCGTTGTCGCGCGAAAGCTCGGGTGCCAAGTGCGTTGTTCTTGTCTGGGACGCCGCTGGGCCACCGAACATGGGAGAAATGGCTTGACGCTTAGGACAGTTGTGCCTGTGGCAATGGTGCTGGCTCTGTGGCCGTAGTGCTGGAAAGCGCCGATTTTGGAGAAAATTAATGCTGGTCGTTGACTTGCCAACGCTGTATCATGAACTCGACGAGTTGGGCTTCTATAGTTATGGTACTTTGACGCGCCAGGAAATTCTAAAACTAGCAAGCATTTGCGAGCTTTCTGACGAAAACCGAGCACGTTACCGCATCGAAGAGGCACTGAGTGCCATTGTTGTTGCCTTGAGATACGGGGAAGGGCTTTATGAGATGCCGTCTTGGGCACAGCCTTATTGTTTGGGATTCCATGCGCCTGACAGTGTGCCCTTGCGCGTGCCGCGTGCACCAACGATGGCAGGTGTACCAACGATGCCGGATGTACCGATGGTGCAGATCGCACATTTTGCTCGGGCCAACTGGTACGCGGAAACCCTGGATAGACTGAAAAAACTCTCGCAAAGGCTAAAGAAGGTACTCGAGGGGCAGGCCGCCGCGAGCGGCGAGGCGGTGCCGCCGATGCGGTTGTGGCAGCGGGTGGCGAACTCGGGGCTGCCGGAGAGGCCGATGGCGCTCGCGGCGGGGTTGGGCAGCCAGGGCAAGAATCAACTTCTCATCGCCCGCAGAAAAAACACTATTTTCGCATCGGATACTCCACTGTACTCGTCGGCGGTGGTGCTGGGTGTGTTGCTGTGCCCCATCACAATCTGTAACGGGACGGTGGGAAGCGATATCAGATCGGGAATCTCTTTGGACACGGAAGAGGAGTCTTCGGAAACGCTAAACGACAAAAATGTCAGCAGTACGCTGGAGAAAGCTCTGGCCGAACGCGGAAGTTATCCCCTGTGTGGAAGCTGCAGAAAATGCGTCGATGCCTGCCCGTCAGGGGCACTTTCATTGCCTCTCATACGCCCAGATACCAAGTCGAAAGATGCGAAGAGCAAAGTTGTCTTCAAAAAGTTACTATGTATCCAGCATTGGACAGCCCGATTGGATGCAATCTTGCCGCAGGAAGTAGAAAAGACATTGCCGCCGCGGCTTTATGGCTGCGATTCCTGCCTCGAGGTCTGTCCATATTTCCATCCCGATCCCAAGGCTGACACCCAGTTTGGGCGTCTGGGTCCTGAGCTTCCTGCTCTTTACTTCGTCGAGTCTTCCAACGAAACAATACGAGAGAATTTTCGCGGCACGACTATGAATCTGGCGTGGATGTCCATGGACGCTTTCCGGCGAAATGCAGCCTTGTGCCTTGCCGACAACTCTGACTGATTGCCGACTCGATTGCCTGGCAAAATGACTTTTGCACTGCGTTGCTTCTGCATCAGCCAATTCGTTATAATGCCTATCTTGTGAGTATGACTGCAAAGACAATGCGGGAAAGGTCACGCCTCGTTTCTCAAACGCGGGAGTTTTTTTTGTCCCGCGGCTATTTGGAAACCGATACGCCTGCCCTCAGCCCGTCCCTTATTCCGGAATCCTGTCTGGAAGTATTCAAGACCGACTTTGTACACCCTTACGAAAAAGGATTTCCGCTCTACCTTATACCTTCGCCGGAAGTCTGGATGAAGCGCATTATTGCCCAAACGCACGAAAACGTTTTTCAGCTTTGCAAAGCATTTAGAAACGCGGAGTCTATCGGCAGGTTGCATAACCCAGAGTTCACCATGCTTGAGTATTATACCATAGGAGCAAACTCAAGCGACAACATTGAACTTACAGAAGCACTTTTTGCTACCCTAGTCAGCGAGGATACGCCAAAAGAGGCTAAACCGCCTTTCCGTCGAATGACAATGACTGAGGCTTTTTGGGAAATGGCTGCCCTCGACTTGGACACTCTACACGACAAAGATGCGATAAAAGAAGCTTTGAAACAGAAGGGCTTGGTCATACCGGAGGGATCGCCTTGGGAAGATCTCTTTAACGTGCTCTTTCTTTCTTGCGTAGAGCCCCGTTTGCCTAAAGACCAACCGCTTGTCTTGGACGAATACCCGAAAGAAATCGAATGCTTGGCGCGCGATATCCCTGGTACTCAGAACAAGGAGCGCTGGGAGCTGTACGTGGCCGGAGTGGAGGTAGCCAACTGCTATACCGAAATGGCGACAAGAGAAAATGTCGCAGCCTACTTCGCCTCCCAGACCGAAAAAAAACGCACAGCTTTGGTGCCGCACAACGTCGATCCTTCCTACCCCGAACTTTTTTCCGACTTTCCGCCCTGCTCCGGCGTCGCTATCGGTTTCGACAGGCTCTGCATGGGCTTGCTCGGTTTATCCGACATTAGCGATGTCCTTTACTTTCCGTTTTCTTCGTTTACACCTCTCGGGGCACATTGATGCTCTGCTCGTATATGGTCTGTCAGAGCCTGCTGTCCCGCCCGCGCGCCTTTACATTGTGCCCTATTTTGCATTAGTATAAGCCATTCTTTGCAAGACCACTTTGGTCTTTATTCAGAGTCTTCATTGCCTCGTCTTATAACTATCGATCTTATAAAGTACAGGCAATCAAAGGAATTCATTATGGTTCGTGGTGGAGAAATCAATATCGGCACATGCTTGCTCATCAACGGCAATCCACATATTGTCGTGGAACGTGAATTTGTGAGCCCTGGCAAGGGTTCGGCCTTTGCCCGTGTAAAAGCGAAAAACCTCAAGAACGGGAACGTCATTACCCAGACAATTAAGACAGCAGACTACGTCGAGGACGCACAGGTAGAACTCGTGGATTGTCAGTATCAGTATTTCGATGGCGAAAACTTCATGTTTATGAATAACGAGACCTACGAGCAGTTCGGCGTCCCCCTAACCGCACACGAGGACAAAAAACCCTACCTCAAAGAGGGAGAAACCTATACGCTGGTCATGTGGGAAGGCGAGCCTATCGATATTAAGATCCCCTACAAGATGGTGTTCACCGTGATGGAAAGCGAGAACTACGTCCGTGGCGACACGGTCTCGGGCGCCACGAAGCCGGTCGTAACCGAAACTGGACTCGTAGTTCGGGTACCGCTCTTTATCAAGCAAGGCGAAAAAATCCTGGTAAATACCGAGACGAACGATTACGTCGAACGCGTAAACGATTGATGTGGCGACCGGCCGACGCCTTGAATGTTCGAGCTTGAACCGTTAATCAACAAAACAGTTGCTTTTCGATATAAGGGCAAGGAGCTTGAGTTCGACTTGAGCCATGCCCTTTTTTCGTCTTTTGATGTCGACGCTGGCACCAGATTGCTGCTCAAAGAGGTGGCACAAGACCCCGTTTTAAACTGCGCTTCCGTCGTGCTTGACGCAGGTTGCGGAACGGGCGTTATTGGCATTTCCCTTGCAGCTGGGTTGCCAAATGCGCGGTTCGTCCTTCAAGATCGAGATACCCTTGCTTGCGAATTCAGCTTCCATAACTGCAAAAAGAATGGAATTTCCGCTTCGCTCTTTTCTTTGGATGGCACTTTGAGGTTCACCACTTCGGTGAGCGCCAATTTGAGCGGCGGTACTTCTACCATCAGTAGCAGTACTTTTACTGGCACTAATTCAAATTGTGAAACAGAGCACGCACCCAAAAACCGAACCGGGCGGGAAACTTATACGCCTAGTGTACCCCAGGTTTTAATTCGCCCGGGCCTTCTGGCCGATCAGAGCCCACCTGGTGAGGCTGGTGGTTACGACGTGGTTATATCCAACGTACCTGCAAAAGCTGGTGCGAGTGTCCTCACTGACTTTTTTAAAAGCTGCCAGGCGCAACTTCTGCGACCTTCCGGGAGACTTGCCTTTGTAATCGTCAATACTCTTGTGGATATTGCCAATGCGTGGTGTATGAAAAGCACAATGCGCCTTATAAAGAAGACACGCGGCCCAAGCCACACAGTCTTTGTTTTGGAAAAAAACTCCAGCCAGACTGAACGCACTGTGCAACAAGATTATCGGAGCTTGGATCCTTCTCGTTCTTGGACTTACGATCTGACGCCCTATTTCCGCTCTCAAACTACCTTTGTGTTGGGGGAGCGGCACGCAGCTCCCATCAAAGCCACAGGTTTTTGGGGTTTGCCCGAATTCGATACACCGAGTTATGCGACACAGCTTGCCCTGGAAACCTTAGAAAACCTCGAGGTTTTGTGGGACGTTTCACGGCCAGGCCATAGTGACAATGTTGTCGACAGACAAACGCTACAGTTAGGAAGGGTCTCAAAACCTGAGAATTGTTCTGGCACAGGGACCAGTTTTTTTGTCTATGAGCCAGGAATTGGGCTATCTGCACTGTGGGTTAAGGAATTACTTCATCCTGCAAAGATAGAGTTGGCCTCGCGCAATGTACTTTCTCTTCTTGCCACGCGATTCAATCTTGAATCGGCAGGCAAAGATCTGGCCGGCTGCGAAGATATCGGTTTGTCCGACAGACTTAAGATAAGACCCGGGATCGACCCAGTACAATATGCAAGCGAAGACATTATTTTGCGTTCCGCCCTCGATGTGGAAGAAAAAGGTGCAAATGCTCACAACCTTATTTTGTGGTTTTGCGATGAAATTCCTGAATATAATTACATTGAGAAGACCCTCGTAGTGCTTGCCAGATTATTGCAGCCAGGGGGAATTGCAGTTGTCATCGGCACAAGTGCGGCAATCGCCAGGTTGGAAAAGCGACGCCCCAGTACAATGCGGCGTTTATCCTCCAAAAAACTCAAAGGGTTTGCTTCACTCGCTCTTGCGCAATTCATGTGACAAAACAAATTTTCCTAACGCCAAAATGTCTCTCTCCCCAAAGTCAGTTCGTCATAAAAATGCACAGAACACTGTATTTATTTTGAAAATTAAAACGTGATATCGAATGTCGAAATTTCTTGCCAAAAACCGAAAGCCATTGTACTACTGAAATAAGGGATTGTGAGGAGGTTCTATGGCGTCCTTTGAAATCTCGAACAGCGGTTTAGTGTCCTGGGTCGATGAGATGAAGCGGCTTTGTAAGCCCGACTCTGTAGTGCTTTACAGGGGCACAAAGGAAGAATACGACCGTCTTGCGGATCTCTTGGTGTCAGTTGGCACCTTTAGGCGTCTTAACCCCCAATTGCGACCAAACTCTTTTCTGGCCAATTCCGACCCGGCGGATACAGCCAGAGTGGAAGAAAAAACCTTTATCTGCAGCCGCACTCAGGACGATGCAGGACCCAGCAATAATTGGGTCGACCCCGGAGAAATGAAATCACGTCTGACAAAACTTTTCGATGGGTCCATGCAAGGCAGGACGATGTATGTTGTGCCCTATTTGATGGGGCCCCAAGGCAGCCCGTATGCCAGGGTCGGGGTTGAGCTTACCGATTCGGCTTATGTGGTTTTGAATATGTCGCTCATCGCGAGAACCGGACGTCCTGCGTTGGACGCTCTAGAAGCGAATGCTGAGTTTGTGCGTTGCCTCCACTCGTGCGGCAGGAGCGCAACGCAAAGCGCCTGTTACGCCAAGACCTGGCCTTGCGATCCGGAACGTATGGCAATCGTGCACTTTCCCGAAGAGCGGTTGGTTTGGTCTTATGGCTCCGGATACGGTGGCAACGCGCTTTTAAATAAGAAATGCTTTGCGTTGCGCATCGCTTCATGCATCGCGCGAGACGAGGGCTGGCTTGCTGAACACATGATGATCTTGAGTGTAACAAATCCTCAAGGGCGTAAGAAATACATTGCCGGCGCCTTCCCGTCGGCGTGCGGCAAGACGAACCTCGCCATGGTAAAGAGCTCGTTACCAGGATGGCGGGTCAAGACAGTGGGGGACGACATAGCGTGGATGCACTTCGCCTCCGATGGAAGACTCTACGCAATCAATCCAGAAGCCGGCTTCTTTGGAGTGGCTCCTAACACCTCATCCAGTAGCAACTCTAACGCGATGGCCACGTTCACCCGCGACACGATTTTCACCAACTGTGCGCTGACTCCGGATGGTGATGTTTGGTGGGAGGGCATAGGTTACGATGCTCCAGCCGGTACGATAGACTGGACGAAACAGTGCAGAGACTCTTCGGAAACGTCCTCGGTTTTGTCCGGTTGCAAAAAGGATCCATTATGTCACCCAAACGCGCGGTTTACCACTTCTGCTGCTCATTGTCCTTGCATGGATGAGGACTGGGAAAACCCCAACGGAGTACCAATCTCTGCCATTCTCTTTGGTGGACGGCGTTCAAGCACGATTCCGCTTGTCTGCGAGGCACGCTCGTGGACTCATGGGGTTTTCTTGGGAGCAAATCTCTCGAGCGAAACTACAGCCGCTGCGGCCGGCCAGGTTGGCAGGCTGCGAAGAGATCCATTTGCGATGTTGCCCTTCTGCGGCTACAATATCGGAGACTATTTTGCACACTGGATTTCGATGGGGTCGAATCTCACACGTAAACTGCCCAAGATTTATCAGGTGAATTGGTTCAAAAAGGATTCAGACGGACATTATCTGTGGCCAGGGTATGCTGACAACATGCGCGTGCTCAAATGGATTTTTGAGCGCTGCGAAGGCAAGTACGAAGTGCGCAGCACCGCTTTAGGTGGCCTTCCATACCCAGAAGACCTTGATGCTGTTGGCCTAAAGATTTCTTCCACTGATCTTCAGAATTTGCTCACGGTAAATGCAAGCGAGCTCGTTCCAGAAATCGATTCGATGAGAAATCACCTCAACGCCATGGGTCCCCGGGTACCTGCCACACTCTTTAGAGAACTTGCAGCTATGGAAGAAAATTGCGCTCGAACCTGATTGTCGTGAGTCGAAGATTTCGATAAATTTATCTCATGAAAAAGTGGGAAAGAATAATTTTGGAATCCAAGACTCCTGAAGAGTACATTGAGAACTCGCTTAAGTCGAAACTAAAACCGGCAGAAAAAGCTAAGTTGGCTTTGGCGTGGATGGATGCAACTGGTTATACAAAAGAAGATATTCTGTATGCCAGGAACAGGAATCCCTATTGGAAAAGAAAGAAAACGGAAGGAGCAGAGGAACGCACCGCTCGCCGACTTTCTGCACACAATTACTCAGAAGGCAAACCTATTGTCTGGACTCAAGAATTGCTTGAAGAGTTTCTTGAACTGAACAAGAAAGATGCTGGCGGTCACTATTTGTATAGGGATTGGGAATTGGCGGAGCATTTTTGTACAACCATTCCATCGATTCAGTATATGCGCCGCAAATATCTTAAGGTTAAGAGCCTTCTGGGCCCCAGAGCAAGAAAGGACAAGGTTCTAGAGTACCTTGGCCGTTCGGAAGTGGTTCTGTCCAATGTGCCTGAAGGAGAGCCCAAGCCCAATCGCGCATCCAAAACCCACTCAAGGCGACTGTAGGCGACTGCAGAGGACTGCGACCGCGGCTACAACTGGTTTATGGTAGGTTACGTCGCGTTGGGTTACGTTGCCAGCTCTTGGGCGGTGTTTTCCATTGTCTTGCGATATACGTTGTGGTTGATCTCGAGAAATCCTGGGTCGTGTTTGACAAGAGCGAACGCATCGGCCCGGGCAGCTTTCAGAAGTTCAAAGTCGCGCACTGGGTTTGCAATCCGTAGCTGGAATGGCCCGGATTGCGCCGTCCCCAATAATTCTCCTGGGCCACGCAGTTTGAGATCTTCCTCTGCGAGTGCAAAACCATCGTTAGTGGAATACAGCACTTTAAGCCGTTTAATCGCGTCTGGAGTTATGTTTTCAGAATAGACCAGGAAACAGTAACTCTGTTCTGATCCCCTTCCTATTCTTCCGCGTAGCTGGTGAAGGGCCGAAAGTCCAAAGCGCTCGGCGTGCTCTATGACCATCGCTGTGGCATTGGGGACGTCGACTCCTACCTCAACTACTGTCGTCGCGACAAGCACGTGGATTTTTCCATGGACGAAGTCGTCCATGATCGCCCGTTTTTCTTCTTCCCGCAATCTGGAATGTAAGAGGCCAACTTTGAATTCTGGATATACTTCTTTAGCAAGTCGCTCAGCCATTGCCTCCGCATTTTTGAGCTCGCTGTTGTCTGATTCGCCTATGAGGGGATAAATGAAGTATGCCTGTCTTCCTGACTTTAAAAGCCCCCTGACGAACTCATAGACTTTATTCTCATTGCCCGATATAGTGAGGTGTGTCTGGACCGGTTT
>JAFIHQ010000121.1 GCA_017849315.1 Treponema sp. | reverse complement strand
ATCGCCGTTGGCAAGATCGACCTTGCTCTCCATTCCGCCATTTTGACCACAAGTGCGCAGCAGGCCATCCCGAATTTCGGCAAGCGGCGAATCATCGCCAGTGCCAGGGAGCGTCCTGCACAGGGCAGTAACCATTGTGGCGAGAGCCTTTCCATGGCCCTTGAACGTTATGACCCTGCGGCCCTGGTCCGATGTGAGCGATACAGCAGGCCCAGCCGAATCACGAGACCGCACTATCCGCAAGACATTGGTATGCCGCGGCGCTTCCTCGCCACACTTAAGGATCGGCAGTTCGAGGCCCAGGCTCTCCATGCCAAGGCGCGCAGCAAGGTCGCAGGCCGCGCAGAGCTCGTTATCGTCGAAATCCACAGGCAACTCGATCGTGGCATCGATATGATCGGGGAGAAAGTCAAAGTCCTCATCCTTAACGAGGAATTCGCGTTCAAAAAGGGATTCGAGGCCACGCTCAGCCGCAACAGGGTGGTAACCGCTCTCCATGCACCCGGGGCTGGATGTGCGCGACCGCGGCTGTGGCAGCGAAGGCACTGGTGGCCGCGGCTGTGGCTCTGGCCGCGGAGGCGTTGGTGGCTGTGGCAGCGGCAATTCTGGGCCCCCATGGATTTTGTCCGAGTGGTCCAAATTGTCCGACTCATCGGAAGCGCCCGAGTCATAAGCAAAATCCTTACGGGTTTCGATCTCGGAGAAATGCTCAAGCAGAGCCGAAAGCAGGCCTTGAACCGCCTCGGCGTCATGCATCGCCAGGTCAACGACCCCTCCATGCCGCGTGATGGACCATGCGAGGCTGGGCTTCTTCTCGTCACCAAGGACGAAAATGAGGTCATCCTCGCTGGCCACCGCTCCTGTAGCCACCGCTCCTGCGTCGAGACACAGGACCGGAAACTCCATGGAAACCGACCGAAAGCCCAACACCGCCGCCACGTCGACCGCACATTCGCGGATAAACTGCGGCGAATTCCTAGCTAAACGCATGCGCATCATGGACCTAGCATATCACAGTTCTAGTGGGCACGCGATAACTTCAGCGGCTGCGCGATAAGTTCGTAAGCGTCCAATTCTCCCCATGCTGACAGGATAGAAGATTCTGTTATCCTTCCCTAAGCGGGAGGAAACAGAATCAATGTACCTAAGGAAGGATCGGACGATTTACCTCCTTGCCGGAATCACCGATATGCGGAAACAGATCAATGGCCTTGCAGCAATAGCACAGGCAAAGAAGCCAGATGAAGTTTTTTCAGGAAGCTATTTCGTATTCTTGGGGAAAACGAGAAAAGTCATGAAGGTTTTGTACTGGGACAGAAGCGGCTTCTGCCTGTGGGTGAAACGGCTCGAAGAAGAAACCTTTCCGTGGACGGGAAAACAGAAAGGCGTTCTTGAAATCGGGCATGCTAAATTCAAACTCCTCATACGTGGAATTGATGTCTTCAGGGAACATCGGAAGCTTGAATATTCTTCAGTGGCATAAGCGGTCAGGGGCAACAAAGAAGGCTTTTCGTGGTATACTGCAGGTACGGTGCGTGAGCCTGAAAACCTTCCCGATGATGTTGATACACTTAAGAAAATCATTGTTGAACAGGCTTCAACCATCAGAGGATTTCAGGAGACACTGCGTGCCGAACAGGAAAAGTATGCCGCCCTGCAGCGTCTGATCTTCGGCCCGAAGAGCGAAAAGCGGCACAGTGAGAATCCTAAACAGGATCTGTTATTCAATGAAGCTGAAACTTTCGCTGCGCTCCCTGAACAGAAGCCTGTAACGGTAACCGTCGGCCAGCATGAGCGTAAGAAGTCAGGAAGGAAGTCTTTCCCTGCACAGCTTGAACGGAATGAAATTGTACACACTTTGAGCGATGAAGAACGGGCCTGCCCTTGCTGCGGGGCCTTACGGCCCGAGATTGGCGAAGAACGCACGGAAGAATTGAGGCTCATTCCCGCCAAGGCGGTGATCGACGTCCACGTCGTGAAGAAATACGGCCCTTGCCCCTGCAAGGAATGCCGGGGGACCGAATCATCACCCATCATCCAGGCTCAGGGGAATGCGAAGCTCATTCCGGGCTCGAGGTTTTCGAACGGGACACTCGCCTTCTTCCTCACGAGCAAGTTTGTTGACGCGCAGCCCTTCTACCGCATGGAAGGGATTCTTTCCCGCTGGGGAATCGATACCGGGCGTTCGACCTTATGTTCGCTTGCCATGAACGCAGGGCGTGCCTTAGGCGATTTAGTTCAGGCGATCAGGGATGATCTCAAGAGGTCGCCCGTGATCGGGATGGATGAAACACCAGTACAGGTCCTGCACGAAAAGAACCGGGGCGCCACGGCAAAGTCATCTATGTGGGTGGTTTCCGGATTCAGGGAGGGAAAGAAGCTTCTCTTCTTCCACTACCACCCGACGCGGTCAGGAAGCGTCGCCGCGGAATTCCTGAAAGGCTATTCCGGCTACCTCCAAACGGATGGCTATTCGGGCTATTCGCAGGTCGGAGAAGCTCCAGGAATCATCCATGTTGGCTGCATGGCGCATATTCGAAGGAAGTTCTTCGATGCTGACAAGGTTTCTGGCGGTTCAGGAGACGCTGCAGCATTTCTTTCAATGATTGCCGCCCTCTATCATACCGAAACACTACTGCGGCAACGGTATGAACATAATGAACTTGATGATTCGTCATTCCTTAGGGAACGGAGAAAGGTACAGGAACCACAGCTTGCGGCCATGTATGAATGGCTTCTCGTACGAAGCCCGCGCCTGGCACACCTAAGCAGCCTTGGAAAGGCAGTTTCCTACGCCTTAGGGCAATGGCACGAGGTCGTACACTATCTTGAGCATGCGCTCTTAACGCCTGACAACAATGCTGTTGAAAATGCCATCCGGCCCTTTGTGGTGGGCAGGAAGAACTGGCTTTTTTCGAACACGCCGGCAGGTGCACACACGAGTGCAGGGCTGTACAGTATCATAGAGACGGCGAAGGCCAATGGCCACGAGCCTTATAAATATCTTTGCTAAGTGTTTGATATACTCCCGAAAGCGAAGACGCTAGAAGACAAGCTTATGCTCCTTCCCTACCGGCTGGATCCTTTGACGTACTAGGGCTCACCCCTACGGGGAGAATTGGACGGTTACGCCGTTTCTAGCTGTTTCCCTTGTTGTCTGTAACGGAAAAATGGACACCTACGACATAACGTTCGCGAAACATATCCTTGTCGTTGGCGGTGTTGGGCCTATTGATGTCAGTACTCCGCTATATCACGTAGAAACTCTTACTTCGTCTCGGCAAGCCACTTATCAAAAGGTGCTCCATCCGTGGACTCAGCCAAACCTCGTGCCAATGGATCAAGTTGCTATTGGATTCGCTGGACTGTTGAGCGAAGAGCTCTTATCTCCTTCACCATGATCTCGCGCTCTCGAGCCTCTATCAATCGTTCAATATTCTCAATGAAGTAGCGACGAATCAAGCGGTTTCACGCTTCTAGAGCTTTGGTGAGTCCATCCTCAAGCCCTTCACTCAAGCACACATGTTGTCGGAGCATCTCCCTTATTTGGCCCGCGGTCTTCTTTTCTTTATTATCGAGAATTGCAATACAGCTGGCAGGGTCTGGGTCACTGGATCCAAGCCGTGAGAACAGATAGAGAAGATAGGCGATGGCGTATTCGAAGGATTGACAATCCTACAGCGCTGTGCCGGCCTCTGAGAGTATTGGTGCGAGTGCCATTTTTCTCCTCTCCAAACTCGGCATACATGCAGGATGCCTCCCAATACGCATATCATTGAGTCACCATGTAATTCCAGACCGCGATGCCCAGCATAGGACACTTCTGTCCCATTTTTGTCCAGACAAACCGGGTTGTTGTAGTAGCCACGTGTTGATTTATAGTGGCTTAAAAATAGATTGGGCGTGATCTGAATACAGTCTTCCATAAAACTCAAGCGCATACCTATCTGTCATGCCGGCCACGAAATCACAGATTACGCGATCCTTTTCCTCATCACTCACTGCTTCATACACTTCACGAAAATCATCTGGTAAGAGCGAGTTATCGCTGTTCTCAGTACTTTCTTTGATTGCAGAGAAAACGCTCTCCACAATATCTGATCCACGGTATTCAACAATCTTTAGCATTGGCGAGTTTATTATCGTAACATAGGCAAACTGTTTTAACACCTCAACTTCCTTCTTGACTTCAGACGGGAATTGGACACTGGAGAGAGATGGTCGGTCTTTGTTGGGAACGAACTCGATCGAGTTAATGAAATATCCAACAATATCTGAAGTTTGTTTATTCCGAAGGAAAGCATCACGGGCGAGAGAAAGTGAAGCATGGTATGAAGATGTAATCAATTTGTAGACCTTGTCTTTCGAATCAAAAAATGAATTATCTGATGTGTTGGTTGCAGGTGCAAAGAACCAGAATAATATATCTCTTATGTCCTGTATGGAAAGGTCAGTCCTCATTGCATTCTTGATTTTCTCCAAAACTGAATCTTCGGTTGAAATTACTTGCAAGGGCGTTGTAAATCCTGCCTTGAAAGCGTCTTCTAAATCGTAGGTCGAGTAAGCAATGTCGTCAGCCAAGTCCATTATTGAACATTCTATTGTCCGAAAGTCTCCACATTGAATCCCAGACTGAACATGGCTTTTAATTTCATCCACAATGCTCTTTTCCGACTGATAATATCCTTTCTTCGGCTTCTCCCTCTGAGATTCTACTTGTTGAGGTATCAGATAATCATATTTCAAAACAGAAGCAAGTGATCGATATGTAAGATTTAACCCCAATCTTCCATCGTTTTTGTTGTTATCTATTCCTGCTGGAAAGTCTGTTAACTGTTCTTTCTTCTCAAGTCGACACAAAATGCGGAGGGTCTGAGCATTTCCTTCAAATCCACCGGATTTTGCCATCATCCGGTCAAGCGCTTTCTCGCCATTGTGCCCAAAGGGTGGGTGACCAAGATCATGAGCAAGACCAGCAAGTTCACAAAGGTCAAGGTCAATCTTGTGCTCTGCATCCTTTAGAAATTCCTCGGTGTTGTTAAGTCGAATTGCAATTGATTTAGCGATTTGTGCGACTTCAAGAGAATGTGTTAAACGGTTTCTGAAATAATCTGACTCCCAATTAGGAAAAAGCTGAGTCTTGCCCTGTAGCCGGCGGAAAGACGGCGAATGCAATACTCGTGCATAATCGCGTCGAAATTGAGTTCTATATGCTTCTTCCTCTACTTGTTTTTTATCAGTCGCATGTCTTCTTTCTAAATCACTCGCCAAATACATTTCTGACATAATACAACCTTCCAAAAACCTAGGTTCGAGTCTTTCCCTTTTCTGGATTTGTGCATGCGGTTTTCTTTGAAAGAAAAGTAATCACTCTCTCGGAAGGACTATAAGCATGCATTCTGCCCCTTGTGACTGCCTGAAGTGAGGCATTAGTGGTAAACTCGGACCGATTCCTCTTGTTCATCTTCCTCTCCTTGATAGGAATAATACATCACATCCTTAGCTAGAGAAAGATGTAACCTTATAGCACCTTTCAATTCTAAGTAACTTAGGATACGAGCCAAATTCAGTTTCTTACGCCGCTAGTACCACCAGACCTCAAAAACGTAGATCTCTTGCAAACGTAAAACATGTCCCAATGTGGTTGCCCATATCTTGAGGTTCTTGATCTCCTGTGGTGTATACCGAACTATTACCTTGCCTTGATTTTAACCTATCTTAGGTCGGGTTACCCTAGAAACCGAAGGCGATTCAGAGCAATAACCCACTTTCCTCGACACAAGAATGAACTTTCGGCGCATGGTTCCTCCTTGTCCGGCCTTTCAGTGTACACTAAAGGTGGACAGTGGCAAAAATCCATGACGCCCGTTGTCGGGTAGCCAGGTTTAATTCCTTATATTTCAATGAATTATTTTAGCCGAGACCGGGAATCGAACCCGGCACCTGCGCATTACGAGTGCGCCGCTCTGCCTGATGAGCTATCTCGGCACGAAATTCAGCACCAGATCAAGGCGCCCAGATCATAACCCGTGAACCCTTGACCCAGAATGCACATGACTATAGCAAGGTCTGGCGGTTAAAATCAAGCGGTTATTCGGGCGAGTTTGGTTCTTTGGCCGCGCCGGAGTTGGTTGCTTCAGAGGTGGAGGCGGGATCCGCGCCAGGGGCATTCGCACCAGGGGAAACCGCGCCTGCAGCCACTTCTGTGGGCTGTGGACGGTAGATGGCGCGGATGTAGTAGTAATAGTCATTCCCTTCGCCAAAGAAGTTGGGGATGTGCCCGATCAGCTTGTAGCCTGCGTCTTCCAGCGTGGCGGCGCCCAGGGCCTGTAATTTATTGCCGGCTGACTCTATGCGTATCACGGCGTAGCTGCCTCGCTTTAAGAGCTCTTCATCAATCAGGGACAGGAGGTACGATCCGCCCCGTGACTGTTGGTAGTCGCGGTTGACGACGAGGTAGCGGATGTCGTAGGTCGATTCTCGGCCCGAGGTCTTGCTGATGATGGCAAAAGCCGCTAGGGTCTTGCCGTCACGCACTTCGAGCAGGATGTAAGGATTGCCAGGTGAGGTTTTCCAGGAAGAAAGGGTCTCGTGCAGAAGGTCTATTTCGACACTTTGGAACGCGCCGGTCCTGGCGGCAATGCGTTCAAATTCCTCAACCTTAATATCATCAAACATTAGAAGATCCTTAAACGTTTATAAGCACATAAAGGTAACAACTGAATAAGCAAATGGCATCATTTTTGCGCAAAAAGTGCGCAACGTCCACAATTCCCACGCTGAAATTACATTGTCTGTTGACCCTCCTTCGTTCTGACGTTCTGACGTCTTTCAAAGTGACGTTTTTCAAACCTTTGTCACGCTTAGTATAAGGGATTAGTCGGGATATGCAAGTGCAACGTGCAACAAAAGGCATAATAAATCAGTTTTATTGAGTATTTTTTCATTTCAAAATTTGAACCTGCCGTATCAATTTTTAACTTGACGGTTGGAAAAAACCGGTCAATCATGACGTAACGGAATATGTGATTTCCCTGTGATATCCCAAGGAGGACCTACAATGCCGATGGGCGATAAATATGGAACGCATCGTGTCTTAGAACCAGTTGGGGCAATGCCGCAGACTGCCTTGCGGCTGGATAACGATATGACAAAGCTTTTCGACAACGAAATCCTGGTGGACGTCATAGCGCTCAATATCGATTCCGCCAGCTTTACGCAGATTGAGCACGAAGCAGGCGGGGACGAGGAGAAGATAAAAACCATCATCATGAGCATTGTGGCCACGCGCGGCAAACAACAGAACCCCGTGACGGGCTCCGGTGGTATGTTCATTGGTAAAGTGGCAAAAATTGGCCCGGCTTTAGCAAACCGGGACCTCAAGGTTGGGGATAAAATCGCAAGCCTTGTGTCTTTGTCGCTTACCCCTTTGCGAATAAACAAGATCCTGGCAGTACACAAAGAGATAGACCGGGTCGAGGTGGATGCGCAGGCAATTCTTTTTGAATCTGGAATTTACGCAAAATTGCCAGACGATATGGACGAACGGCTTGCGCTTGCGGCACTCGATGTTGCAGGAGCCCCTGCTCAGACTGCCAAGTTGGTCAAACCAGGGGATTCCGTGCTCATTTTAGGCGCAGGCGGAAAGTCGGGTTTGCTTTGCTGCTACGAGGCTATGAAACGCGTGGGTCCGACGGGCAGGGTAGTGGCCAACATTCATTCCGAGCGCTCACGCAAAGTGTTGGAAGACCTGCACCTGGCTCACGAAGTCGTCGTGGCCGACGCTACGCGCCCCGTTGAATTCTTAAACAAGGTTCTCCCTGCAAACGGTGGCAAGGAATATGACCTTTCCATCAACTGCGTCAATATCCAAGGGGCGGAGATGGCGTCCATCCTGCCGGTGCGCGACGGCGGGACTGTGTACTTTTTCTCTATGGCAACAAGCTTTACAAGGGCAGCGCTTGGCGCAGAGGGCGTCGGCAAGGACGTCACGATGATCATTGGCAACGGCTACACCAAAGACCATGCCGAGATCACTCTGTGGGAGCTCAGGGAAAACCCGGCGTTGCGCGCGCTTTTTGAAAAGCTCTATGTAAAGTGATCCCGCGCTGCTTCGTGTCAGGTATTCGTGTCAGGTAGAGGAGGTTTTTCATGGCGGCAAAAGAATATCCCAAACTAAAACTAGACCGCTCGATGGCGCTTTTCACCGAGGCCAAAGAGCTTTGCCCTGGCGGTGTTATGGGCATCCGGCGCCCTTATAATTTTGTAGAAGGCGAGTATCCCATTTTTATCGACCGCGGTTACGGCGGCCACATTATCGATGTCGATGGCAACGACTATGTGGACATGCTCTGCGCCTATGGGCCCGTCATCCTTGGCTACAACGAGCCTGAGATCAACGATGCCGTCAAGCGGCAAATGGACGAAAAAGGCTTCTGTTTTTCCCTCGTCCAGAAGGTCCAGAACGACCTTGAGCGTCGCATTACGGAGATTGTGCCCTGCGCCGAGCAGGTGGTGCTTGTAAAAACCGGCTCCGATGCGACAAGCCTGGCGGTGCGCATCGCACGCGGCTACACGGACAAAAAATACATCCTGCGCTGTGGCTACCATGGCTGGCACGACTGGTGCGTGGAAAACCACGGTGGCGTACCGGAAGAAGTCTCGTCGCTCACCATCGAGTTTGAATATGGCGATCTTGAAGAGCTGGAAGACAAACTAAAAGAACACCGCGGAGAAGTGGCGTGCATTATCATAACGCCTGTGTCGCATCCAAACGCTAAGCCAGTTCTGGCTCCACCGCCTGGTTACCTTGAGGGTGTACGCGAGCTCGCGGACCGCTATGGTGTCGTGCTTATTTTTGACGAAGTCCGTACGGGCTTCCGCGTTGCGATGGGTGGTGCGCAGGAGCGCTATGGCGTAACACCGGACCTTGCAACGTTCGGCAAGGCGCGTGGGAACGGCTATCCTATCAGCCTGGTGGCCGGCAAACGGGAATTCATGCAGGTACTCGAAAAAAAGGTGTTCGTCTCTTCTACGTACTTCCCCAACAGCCTGGAAATGGTGGCAGCCCTCAAGTGCCTTGAGATTCTTGAACGCGAAAAAGTGCAGGATGCGCTCTGGCAGCGCGGCACTGTGTTCCTTGAGCGCCTACGGACAATTGTGGCTGAATCCGGTGTACCTGCAACGGTTTCCGGAATTCCACCAATGCCTTTTATCACGTTCGACAAGGCGGAAGGCGATGCCGAGAAAGAGTACCGGCAGCGCAGAGAGTATTTTTATACCCAGACCATAAGGCGCGGGCTTTTCGTCCAACCCTATCACCACTGGTATATTGCGTACCGGCACACGCCACAGGATCTCGAATTCGCGTTGGGCGCAATAGCAGAGGCGCTGGAATTGACAGCGGAAGAATTCCCTTCCGCAAAAGGGCGCTAGAAAACCCTGACGAATAGCTTCTAGCGAGAAGTCCCTGGCGGGGGAAGGCCCGAGGGAAAGCGAGGAGAACCAAAGTATGGACAGTAAAATTGTAATCACCTGTGCCTGCACCGGCGCGGAAACAACTAAGGACCAAAACCCGGCGCTCCCCACAACGCCGGAAGAAATCGCCGATGCTGCGTACGAAGCATGGCTTGCAGGGGCCTCTATTCTGCACCTACACGTGCGCGATCAGAATGGAAAGCCTACGCAGGACGTGCAGGTTTTCAGGCGGACCATCGAGCTCATCCGGCAAAAATGCAATATGGTTGTGGAAATATCGACAGGAGGTGCGGTGGGCGACACAGCAGACGAGCGCTTACGGCCACTTGTGGAGCTGGAGCCTGAGATGGCGAGTCTCGACTGTGGGACTGTCAATTTTGGAGACGACTACATCGTCAACACGCTTCCGGTAATGCGGCGTTTTGCTGAGGAATTTCGTGGACACGGCGTTCAACCCACGCTTGAGTGCTTCGACCTTGGGCATATCTACGCGTCGCGCATCCTGATTAAAGAAGGACTTCTTACGCCGCCCTTCCATTATGGCCTTGTGATGAATGTCCCGGGAGCGGTTCCTTATACGGCGGAAAATCTCGAGGTCTTTAAGAAAGCACTTCCTGAGGGTGCCTATTTCACCGTGATGGGCATTGGGAAATCTTCGCTTCCCGCTCAATATGGCGCGATAGCGACAAACGGATGGATGCGGGTCGGCTTCGAAGACAATGTCTATTTTGCCAAAGGGGTCCTCGCAAAATCGAACGCCGAACTCGTCGAGCGCGCTGCTACACTTGCAAAGATTGCAGGGCTTAGTATCGCCACAAGCGACGATGTGCGCTCCATACTTGACTTGCGTGGATAAGAGGATAAGGGGATAAAAAAAACTATGCAGGAATACCTTTCTTACGATTATCACAGAATCCCTCTGTATAAAGACGTTACGCCGGATCAATGGAACGACTGGCACTGGCAGATGCGGAATAACATTCGGGATGTGGAAACGCTCTGTCAGGTGGTGCCGCTCACGGAAAAGGAAAAGGCAGACGTCAACGAAGTGCTGAAGACTTTCCGAATGGCGATAACCCCTTACTATGCGTCGCTTATCGATCCGGAAGACATACTGTGTCCCGTCAGGCTCCAGGCAATTCCACGCATCCAGGAAACATACATCGACGAAGCAGATCAGAATGATCCCCTCCATGAGGACATCGACTCGCCGGTACCGGGCCTTACGCATCGATATCCGGACCGGGTGTTGCTGCTTGTGACGAATATGTGCTCGATGAATTGCAGGCATTGCACACGACGCCGTCTTGTTGGATCGGAAGACGCGCACATGTCCGACGACCGCATCGACGCAGCCGTGGAATACATTAAGAAAACTCCTGCAATTCGCGACGTCCTGATTTCTGGGGGAGACCCCCTTGTGCTGTCCACCGAGAGACTCGAATCGATTATCGCCAGAATCCGTGCCATTCCACATGTCGAGGTAATTCGCATAGGTACAAGGACACCCGTAGTCATGCCCATGCGCATCGATGATGAGCTCGTGTCGATGCTCAAAAAATACCATCCGCTCTATATCAATACGCATTTTAACCATCCCAAGGAAATAACTGCCCAGGCGCGGGAGGCTTGCGCAAAGTTAGCCGACGCAGGTATTCAGCTTGGAAACCAGTCGGTGTTGCTCCGCGACGTAAACGACTGCCCGGTCGTTATGAAAAAGCTTGTTCAGAAGCTGCTCACTGTTCGTGTGAGGCCTTACTATATTTATCAGTGCGATATGTCGCGCGGGATTTCTCATTTTAGAACGACGGTATCCAAGGGCGTAGAGATAATCGAGAACCTGCGTGGACACACGAGTGGCTTTGCGGTTCCGACCTATGTAATCGATGCGCCCGGCGGTGGCGGCAAAATCCCGGTCATGCCTAACTATATGATCAGCAACAACGAAAAGTGCGTTGTTTTGCGTAACTACGAAGGGGTCATTACAACCTACGACGAGCCGCCGAGCTACAGCAAAGATTGTGGAAACTGCAGCCTTTGTCTTAAGGAGCCACAACTCAAAGCCAGCTGTGGAATTGCACAACTCTTGAGCGGTGACGCCAAGGTTATTGAACCTGGCAACCTTGCCAGGAACGCCCGCGCTCACCGAGATTGAGCCTTTCAATTGAGCCCTTCAAAGGTAGGCGCCTTGTCTTGTATGCGTGTTACATCCGAGCTTTTTCTTGATCGCGTGAACCTTATTACCGGTCAAGGCAGTGGCAGTGGTAAGACGACCTTTGCCAAAGAAGCCGCTCGAACTATCCATACAAGAGGACAACCAGTCGCAATGCTCGCTGTTGGCGTAGAAGGGCTGTATACACAAGGAAATTCTACACACGGCAACATCGGCGAAGGACCTTCGGTGCAGAGAATGGAGGCGCAGAAGGGCAATTCCATAGTGAATTTGCATTCCGGCGACGTTTTTGTCAGCTCGGAAAACCTTCTTGCCCTTGCAACCTGCAGTCCGGCTATTGTGGACGTCGTACCTGGTTCCACTGCTTTGGGGCGGCTTCTTATTGCACGTGCCATGCGCGATGGCCGCGCCGCCCTTGTCGGTCCACACGCAAACGAATATCTTGGGTGGATTGTCAGAAGAATCAGGGACGAAGCCTGGGCGCGCACGGTAATTGTGGACGGCGCGTTGGATCGGCTTACGCAAGTGGCGAGCATTCCGGAGGCTCAGCTTTTTTATACCCTTCGCGTTGACAAATCGAACTATGTAAAAGCCGCGCGCTGGATGCGCCATTTTTTCCGTCTGGTTTCGCTGCCACAAGTGTCTGACGATTGCGATTGTGCAGGCAGATATACAATAAGAGGGCCCTTGACTTCCCATGCGCTCGAGGCTGTGCCCACCGATACAAAAACAATTGTTGTGCAGGATTTTTCAAAGGTTTTTTTGAGCGAAGACCAACTTGTGCTGGCATTGCGGAACTACAAATTAGAAGTTGTTGAGAAGATTCTTTTCCGCGGTTTTGCGGTTTTTTTAAAGAGCGTGACAAAAGACGATTTTTCCACATTGTTGGGAGAAGAACTTCGCAGTCTCGTTCTTTCTTTTGATGTTTGTTCGGGCGTGGAGCTTTAGAATTGTTGTGTGCTCATTTTGTGTTGTTCCAAGAGTGTTCTAAGAGGATAATGTAGATATGGATGTCGATGTAAGGGCGGCCGATGCTTCGAGGCAATGTGCCGCGAGCACCCCTGTTTCGGGTGTTGCACAGGTTTCTCATGTTTCGCACGTCTCTCACGTTTCGCGAGCCTCGCGCGCCGCTTGGAATTTTGCCCAAATGGACGAAGTATGGCGCCAGTTTAGGCCTCAAACTCCTTATGGCAAGGACTTTGCCGCTGAGAAGTGCGTTTACGCCTGTGCTGAGGACCTGGCGTCGGCCTATGAGGATGTCCGCGTCTACGGAGAATTTGCAACCCACTGCCTTTTGGATCGTCCACAAAGCGCCACCATGGACAAGATTCAGTGGCATCTTGGGCGCATTCCACGGCTTCCGCCATTTGGGTCTCCGCCATTTTCTACTTCTACGCTTTCAGCGCCAGTCGATATTTTCCTCTACAAAAAGTTTCTCTCCAATTATGCAGCCTTGTGTGGGCTTCTAGATAGCACGACGCGCACGCACTTCGGCTTGCAATTTGAATCTGACGAGCTCTTGCAGCTTCTTTTGCAAGGTGGATCTGACCATGAAACGTTCTTTGTATCGGAAAAATACGATTCGCGGCTTACGACAATCCGTCAGGCAATAGCCGATCTGGGAGACCAAATTCTCAGGGAGCGCACAAAGCTTGTCCAGGCGGTAAAGAAAGAGTTTGGAATAGATCTGGAAGACCGCGATTTTGTTACGATACCGCACGAGCAAGGCCTTGTCTTGTTGGCTCAAAGTGATTTAGCAGCCCGTTGGCGCCTTGTTGTCGAAGCAAACGACGAGTACTCATTTATCGTGCGTCTCTTGCCAAACCCCGCAGTTGTGACGTTGCAAGGCAAGAGAGAGACGTTATACGAAACAGAGCGCAGCATCGAAAGCGAGGTTGTGCTTCGCCTATCTCAACGCGTTAATGCCGAAGCAGAACAAATGAGCAGGTATTGTGACGCTCTAAGGCGCTTGGACGTGGCAAAAGCCCGCTATGAATTGAAGAAAAAATATAGCCTTGTGTTTCCAGTGTTTTCCAATGGCGATAAAGACGACGATGCATCGCAGGTACGAGTAAAAATCCGGCAGGGGCGCTTTTTGCCGCTTTGCACCGAATGCGAAAAAATGGGGACACAGTACACACCGCTCGAGCTTGAATTAGAAAAGAACGCGCTTGTGTTGTTTGGCTCAAATATGGGAGGCAAGACGGTCGTTCTAAAGACAGTCCTGTTCCTGCAGTTGATGGCGCAAACCGGCCTTGGGGTTCCGGCAGATAAGTACGAGACCTCTGTCTTTGATTCGATCGATTACGTTGGAGAGCGACCGGACATGGTGGCAAAGGGCCTGTCGAGCTTCGGCTTTGAGGTACAAACCCT
>JAFIHQ010000120.1 GCA_017849315.1 Treponema sp. | reverse complement strand
CTTCATAGGCTCATAGGAACTATTAGAACTATCGCGTTTGAGGAGTGGCTGCAAATGAACCAGTTGGCTGAAGAGCTTAACGGAGTTTTGTCTTCTTCAGTGGCAGGAAGACTTCTGTCTGATATGGGGCGCCGGATGTATTTTCCTAAGGGCATCATAACCCAAAGTGCCGAAGCAGACCAAAAAGCGTGGCGTTACAATGCTACTATTGGTATGGCCTTTCAAAATGGTAACCCCATGGTCTTGGATGCGGTTAAGGCGGCGCTTCCCACTTTGAGCCCATCCGAGGCCGTCGCCTATGCGCCAACTGGCGGCTTTCCTGAGCTCCGGAAACGGTGGAAGGCCGAGATTGTTCACAAAAATCCGTCTTTGGTGGGCAAGGCCTTTTCTTTGCCGGTTGTTGTTCCTGGTCTGACTGCAGCAGTGTCCTACATTGCAGATATGTTTGTCGAGCCAGGGGACACTGTCATTGTGCCCGACCTCCATTGGCCCAATTACCGCCTCATCGTCGAGGAGCGGAAAATGGCGGCCGGCTTGACTTTCCCTATTTTTGTCGATGGAGCTTATAATATTGCGGGCCTTGAGCAACTTCTGCGGGAAGCTGGTGCTCGCCGTGGCAAGGCCATCTGCATCTTAAACTTTCCGAACAATCCGACTGGCTATTCACTCACCTTGAAGGAAGCCGACAGTCTTGTCTCGATGCTGACTTCGGTTGCAGAGGACGGCACCGATATTCTCGTTATCACCGATGACGCCTATTTTGGACTTCAATACGAGCCAAATCTGCTGACAGAGTCTATTTTTGCCAGATTGGCCGATGCTCATCCAAATATTCTCGCAGTAAAAGCAGATGGCCCCACTAAAGAAGACTACGTGTGGAGTTTTAGGCTTGGGTTTGTGAGCTTTGCAAGCAAAGGGCTTGGTGCACAAGAATACGACGCACTGGAAAAAAAGATGCTCGGTGTCGTCAGGTCTTCGGTGTCCAGTTCGAATGGCGCCGGTCAACAGATCCTGCTCAAGGCACTGGACTCCCCGGGCTACAGAGACCAGAAAGCGCAGTATCACTCCATTCTGCAAGCGCGTTACGACGCTTTCAAGAAGCATCTGGGCGCAATCGAGTTACCCAAGGAGATAAGGCCGCTACCATTCAATTCTGGGTACTTTATGAGCTTTGAGTGTAATGGCGTTTCTGCGGAAAAACTCAGAATCGAATTGCTGGAAAAAGATGGAATCGGCTGTGTCTCGCTTCAGGACCGCTATTTGCGGGTTGCCTTTTCCAGCGTTGAAGAAAAGGAGATACCAGACCTCATCGAGAGAATCATGGCCGCGGTACGAAGGCTCGCGTCGTAAAGAGGCGCTCCTCTTAATGAAGCGCTCGTCTAAAAAAATGAGGGCCAGTGCGCCCTGCTATGGCAAGGCGATATCGACGGCGACCATACAGTGATCCGAGACAGGGACGCTACCTTTGACATTTGGCGCTTCTACTTTTGGGGCGGGGACTACCATGACATCGTCTTTATAAACTGCCCGAGCCAGGGTGGGCGAGACCAAGACATGGTCGAGAATGCTTCTGTAGCGGCTGTCCACAAAGGTTGGCGTGTCTGGACAGTACCGGTAATTAGCGTCCAGAAAATCGTTGTTAGGATCCGTGTCATTCTGGAACGACAAGATGCCGAGCGTTGAATTCTTTTTGGCGAACTCGTCTGAATTGGTAGTGTTAAAATCCCCTGCCAGCACGATTGCATGTTTTGAGAGCGAAGGTCCATATTTGTCGTTTAGTGCGCTGCATATGGCTAAGGCCTGGGCCCGCCGGGAAGCCTCTGAAGCGGAGTCGCCCATGGCCTTGAAATGAAATCCGAATACATGTAGAGCCTTCCCTTGGACGTCGACAGTGGCCGCGATTCCGGCGCGTGGCCAGGCATCACCCTTTTGCGGGGTTGCGATCTCCCCCGTGTCTCTGATTGGATACTTTGAAAAAATCGCCAAGTCGTCTTCACCAGGCGGATCAATGGAATAGACATAGGGCATGGACCACCCTGCCTGAGCGAGCGCTACAGACAAGAGAGCGATGTCGCCTCCCTTTTTTGAGTCGACTTGGACTTCCTGGGCAATAATGACATCGATCTGCATCTTTTTGATAAGTTGTGCAATTTCTGCATGAAGCGCGATTCGCTTGCCAGAAGCGTCTGTTGCCGCACAATCCCGCATATTCCAAGTGGCGACACGCACCTTGTGAGTATGGCCCGGAGCTGACACGGAGGATCCTGTGACGTTCCCGCCTGCTGGTTTCTCTGGTTTCTGAAGAGGCTTTGTGGCGGCAACAGGATCGCCATTGCCTCCATTGTGCAAATCAATCGCCGCAGGCTTCCCTGCAACAGCCAAAAGAATAAGAAAAACTACGCTTGCAGAGGTCAGAATACCCATGACGGTGTGAGCCACCCTGCCAAAGCCTGGTTTTGTGGGCTTAAGCACCCTGTCGTCGCCAGATTTCTTAATAATTCACCGTCCTAAAAGAAGTTATGTCGTCATTGCAGGATGTACGACTTTAGGGGCGGGAATCCATTGAAGTAAACGGACGAGTAACTTTGCGTGTAAGCGCCAGTTGTAAGGATATAGACTCTGTCGCCGATACGGGCCGTTTCTGGCATCATGTATTGGGTCTTCTCGTACAGAATATCCATGGAGTCGCAGGTGGGACCTGCAAGGATGACATCGACGGCGTTGCCTTCCCGCTCAAAATAGATTGGATACTTGATTGCCTCGTCCAGAGTCTCGATTAGGCCACCAAACTTGCCGACGTCCAAGAAAACCCACGGATATCGCTCGTGCACCGATTTTTTGGCGATATTGATGATTTCGGAGACTATAACGCCTGAGTCCCCGGCCATTGAACGGCCAGGCTCGATGATGATTTCTTCTGGCCAATCATTCTTGAACGAATTGTCCATAAAGCGCTTTATGTCTTCGGCGTACTGCGCGAGCGTATCGGTCGGTTCCAGGTAGTTCGCAGGAAAGCCGCCTCCCATGTTGAGCATTTTGAGCTCCACCTTGAGGTCTTCTTTTGCCCAGGTAAAAATCATTGAAGATGTAGCAAGACAGCTTGACCACTGACCGACGTCGCGTTGCTGGCTGCCAGGATGAAACGACAGGCCATAGGGAACAAGGCCAAAACGGATTGCGGTTTTTATGAGCTGACGCACAAGGTCAGGATGCGAGCCGAACTTCTTGGAAAGAGGCCAATCGGCACCCAAGCCCTCTGTCAGCAGCCTAAAAAACACCTTGGAACCTGGAGCAGCCCGTGAGATCTTGTCCAAATCCGTGATCGAATCGGTGGCAAAAAGCCTCACGCCTTTTTCGTAAAAATAGGCGATGTCTTTTTCCTTTTTGATTGTGTTCCCAAAACTCATGCGGTCAGGAGAAATCCCAAGCCTGAGCAGTTGATCCAACTCATAACGAGAAGCAACATCGAAGCTCGAACCCAGGTCCCGCAAAAGCGAGATTACGGCATCGTCAGGATTGGCTTTGACAGCGTAGTAAATTTTTGCAAAAGGCAGATTCTTGCGCAGGTCTTCATAGTTCTTTCTAATCACGTCCAGGTCAATGATGAGACAAGGCGTTTCCTT
>JAFIHQ010000119.1 GCA_017849315.1 Treponema sp. | reverse complement strand
TACACTCTCAGTCAGCTTTTCTCGCTCGCGCGGAAGAATTCCCGGAGTGAAGGGCAGTTTAAAGCGGCCTATATAGATAGGTTTGAGGGGACGAAATAACATCTTGATTGCAAGCCAATTCGTAAAAAGGCCGATTATGCCACCCACTAAGGGCGGCAGTATCCAAATTCTCACAAAATCGTTCACCTTGTTTTCTTCCTGCCTTATTGCTCGTTTTGTATCGTCATTGGAACTCTCATTCGATTTCTGCTACCGATATGAAAGAGCCGCTTTGCGGGCTTGCTCCTCAGTAGTAAAGACCTTGACGTCGGAATCGTGAAGCCAACCTCTTGTCACTCCATCACTATACAGATACCACAGGCCGCCCCGGTATTCACCTTTGGCATCGATTTTACGCTCGAGGCAGGCAAACACGGTACCGCCGCGCAGCAGGGCAACGGCTTCTGAGTCGGTGCGGGGCTGGACGCGCACAGAAGCATAAGCTCCGCTGACCACACCCCAACCGAGTGTCGATGTGACCGCAGGGTCAACAGGCAATTTCATAGAACGCGAATATCCCCTGTTGCACGAAACCGCAAGCCCAGAGAACAAAAGCGCCAAAAGGCACAAGACCAGAAACCATCTCTTGATCTTGCTCGCTCCTGCAATGGCATGTTCCCCCCTACCCCATATTGATGTTCGCGGTCTTGTCTCAATATTCTTAAGCAAAATTTCATCGTGCATCGCCGATTCCTGTGTAATTATAAGTTCGGATAACTTAAGGACTCTCAAGTTGCATCCGACCGGCCAAACAGATTGGGTCAACCCCCGGGTCCCTTTGCCACTATATTGAATTTATACAAATATGGGCTATTATTGAAGACCATGCGCAAGAGAATACGATTGTTGGTCTTGTCTGTCGCTTTGGCAGGGTTCTTTGTGATCTTATTTCCAGTAAGTGCCCAACCTTCGCCCTCGGCAGAAAAAAAGAACAATCTGGAACTTGAGCTCTTGGGCAATATTAGCCCGCTTGTCGCAAGGATTGATCTGCCAGAGATGAATCCTGGCCTGCAGGCCGGTATCGGAGGCGCCGTCGGCCTCAGGCTGCGAATCGCTCCATTTGGTTCGAAACACCTAGACGAGTTGAGCGCTTCTGAGGTGAATGCTTTAGATAAACTCTCTCTTGTGGGTAATTTGGAGCTCTCTACAGCAAGGCTTTCTCAGTCGGCTATTATGCACGATGGGCAGCTTTATAGGGCCTGGCAAAACTTCGGCCTTGGTGCCTTAGGTGGTTTGAGCTGGGGGGCTTTTAGTGTCCCCCTCCTGAAAACGCAGATGGCGGTGAGCCTTTCGGTTGGAGCTGCCCTCCATGTTTCAAACTATACAGGCACTAACCTTGTCTCTGCATATCCAAGCGTGTTGGCCCGAGCTTCCTTTGATACCAAAACAAACAAAAAAGAAAGCTGGAGCGCGTTTGTTCCGTTGGAATACGCGTTTAAGGGAGGAAGTTCGGTTCTGATCCTTGGCCTTGGGTTCTCTTGTAGCTGGAGGTTACAGTGAAATCAGCCAGATTCGGAGAGTATAGATCCGTCCACTATAAGATTATCTCTCTAGTCGGAGTACTTGTTGCCGTGGCATGGATGGCTCTTGCCAATACATCGTGCTCCCTGAAGGGAATTGATACAGAGCACTATTATCTTTGCGTCGGCATTTGTGAGTATGAATCGAATGATATCGCAGATCTGACCTATCCAGATCTAGATGCAGCAGGCCTTGGCCATGTGCTTTCCAAAAGAGGCTGGCAGGCAGCCCCTTTCCCAAACACCTTATCCGTTGAGCACGATGGCCTCTTGCTCGATTCAGAGGCAACAAAAGACAACATAGAAACCGCGATCAAAGATGCTTTTGCCAACGTTCCACCAGATGCGACAATTCTTGTTTACTTTTCGGGCCATGGTACGCTGAACAAAAGTGCAGACACTTGTTATCTGCTGCCGTATGACTACTCGACAAGTATGGGATTTTCAAAGGCCATAAGCCCAGCGGAATTGAATAGTTGGTTCTCTTCTCTACCGACGAAAAACATCATCTTTATCTCCGACTCCTGCTATTCTGGCGGCTTTGTTTCCACACAGGATTCGGAGGACACTATGCCAGCCACCTATCAGGATGGAGCCGATACCAGCCTTGCAGCACTCTCTTATTCACTTACCAGTTTTGGCAGTCTACTCGTTAAGAACGCGCAGGCTACCGGCGCTCCTGCGCCCGTAGCGATTTCAGCCGCCGGAGCAAAGGAGTCTTCCTACGATGGCGGTCCAGACAAAGCACATGGTGTCTTTACTTATTACCTATTGCAGGCAGCAGAGATGGGCGATTCCAATCACGATGGCAGCGTTACCTGCACGGAAGCCTATTCCTATGCTGCACAATGTATTAAAGAATACTGGAATGATAGATATGGCAAGACGAGTGCGTTCTATCCGCACCTTTCTGGCGGTGCACGGGACCTTGTACTCTATTGTAAATCCCAGGATGGCGGATAATCTTCTGCAAATTCCGGGAAAAAGTAAGCAATCACACCGTTAGGCCGCACACGCACCTCGGCTACGCCTTTTTTGGTCAGAGCATCCAAACAGCTCTGTGCCTCGTCTATCGTAATGTCGCTTTCAAGAGCAACTTCGCTCGGCGTCACTTGTCCATGGTTTTTTTTTGCTAAACGGAGAATCGCCTTTTCTGGAGTCTCTAGAGGACGAACAGTGTCATCCCTGGACGAACCAAAAAAGCCTGACCCAACCGTACGGATATTCCCGTTTTGTACTCGCTCTTGTGCCTGTGCAAGAATATTGGCCTCCTGTACCTGTCTGGGAAGCGTAAACAAGTCATAAATCGCGCCAAACCCACCTAGCCCGCCTGTAAGGAGCCACAAAAGCCCTGTACCTGTCTTACCAAGGTAAAACCGGTGCAAGCCAAGCATTCCGCAGCCAGAAATTGCCCACAGAGCATACGCGACAGGAAGACTATATCGCACTTTTCATTCCCTCCACACAAGCGTTCGGTTCCTCTGCGCCTTGCAATAATGCGCCTTGCAATAAATTAAACAAAAACAAGAAACTCGAGCAGCAAAGGAAAACACTAGTAATCAATAAGTAATCAATCGCTATGAGTATACTGCCAAGAAAGATAATGCGACAACATAGTCTAGAATCATTTAAGCCAGTTGAGAGACTTAAGTATTCAGCAAAACAAATACTTTTGAAAAAATTCGTACATGCAAATCTCGAGGTTCAGGCCGCAGGGTCTTGGAATTGATCAGTTGTTTGTAAACTCTTTAGGTGGGGTTGTAGATTTTATGCTTTCTTGGCGATAAGATACCCAGAATACTTTCTTAACTAAAGTTAACTGGGAGACTGTGATGGTTCCAACGATAAAAGAGATTTTTCAACAAAGTCCGGAAGGACAAAGCGTAACCGTTAGAGGTTGGGTCAGAACAAAACGCCAAACGAAGGCAGCCGTATTTATTGAAGTGAACGATGGTTCGTGCTTTGCAAATATCCAATGCGTTTTCGATCAGAATGACCCCGGGTTTGCCAGCCTTCTAAATCATATTGAAAAGGCTACGACTGGCGCGAGTGTTTCTATCGATGGGAACCTCGTTCCATCCCCAGCAGCAGGGCAAAAAATGGAGGTTAAAGCCACCACCATAACGGTGATAGGCGAATCGCCGACCGATACTTATCCCTTGCAGAAAAAGGCACATTCCCTCGAATTCTTGCGGGATCAGGCTCATTTGCGGCCACGAACCAACACCTTTGGTGCGGTAGAGCGCGTAAGAAACCGCATGGCTTTTGCTATCCATCAGTTCTTCCAGGAACGCAGTTTTCAGTATGTCCACACACCGCTTATAACGGCGTCGGACGCAGAAGGCGCAGGCGCGATGTTCCAGGTTACGACGCTCGATCTGCAAAAGATTGCTCAGACCGGCGTGGTAGACTATGAAAAAGACTTCTTTGGCAAACCCGCCTACCTCACCGTGTCTGGCCAGCTGAACGTCGAGACATACTGCCAGGCG
>JAFIHQ010000118.1 GCA_017849315.1 Treponema sp. | reverse complement strand
GCGTAAGAACATTGTGTACATAGCAATGAAGTGGTCTATGCGTCCGCCAGCCGCCCCTGCAATCTCTATCGTCGTGCAACCCAGGTTTTTAGCCAGCTTGAAGGCGAGCTCGGTATCGGTATCGTCCTTCTCAGTCGGATATTTTAGGACTCGTTCTGTAGGGAATTCTTCAAGCAGCTCCCGATTCCCAAGGCTGTCAAAATCCCCCACAATCCAGTGCGGTACAATGCCTCCTCTGTTGGCCACGGCCAATCCAGAGTCGGCAGCAATTGTTATATCCATGCTTTTTGCCAGTCTTACCAGGAATTTGATTGGCGGATGCTCTCCACCGGTGATAATGAGGCCACGCATTATACGTCAATTTCGAGGTTCAGAAGGCATTTGTCAATATGGCATGAGTGAGCAATGGAATGGAATGGTATGCCTGCGCGATAAACAGTCAGACCAAACTTTTGTCAGCCAATCTGGACACAACCCCGATGAACAGGCTATGTTTAGTCCAGTCCTTGCCTTACCCCTTTGAGCAGGATGGCTTTGAGTGAAGTATTCGATAGGAATCTTAAGCTTGATGCATAAGCATTTTCAAATACCAAAAGAAATTGAATTCATCCTTAACAAGATCAACGAATCCGGTCACAAGGCATATATCGTCGGTGGCGCACTTCGAGACTTTGTGATGGCAGGAAAAGACTGTTCAGACTTCGACATCGCCACGGATGCAACGCCGGACGACGTGATAAAGTTATTTCCGCATGTTGTTCCAACAGGAATCAAGCACGGCACGGTTACTGTGCTTGCCGGGAAATTCAAAGTGGAAGTGACAACCTTCCGCACAGAAAAAGGTTATTCGGACAACAGACACCCCGATTCCATATCTTTTGTCGGCACTATTGAGGAAGACCTGTCGCGTAGAGATTTTACCATGAACGCGATGGCCTATGATCATACGTCAGGTACAATATTGGATCCCTACGACGGACAAAAAGATATTGAACGGAGAATTATCCGCTGCGTTGGCGACCCAAACGCACGTTTTGCAGAAGATGGCCTGCGGTCCATGCGGGCCGTACGCTTTGCCGCTCAGTTAGGATTTTCTCTGGAACCTGCCACACAGGCAGCGATTTCCAACTCGCTCGACGCTTTTTCCTCGGTTTCCAAGGAAAGAATCCGAGACGAATTTGAGAAACTCCTTCTCGGGAAATGGGCATTGGTCGGTCTCGAACTGCTTGAAAAAACCGGACTGCTTGGGGTCATTATTCCCGAAATGTTGCCTTGTCGAGGTTGTATACAAAAGGGAGCACACGTTTACGACGTCATGGACCATTGCTTCCATACTGTGCAAGCCGCGCCATTCCTGGTCGACATTCGTTGGGCAGCTTTGCTTCACGACATTGGCAAGCCAGCAACAAGGGCGCTGGGGGCGGACGGAACACCGACCTTCCATAACCACGAAAAAGTTTCCAGCACGCTTGCTTCAGAAATCCTGGAACGTCTGCGGCTTCCGAACGACGATATCAATCTAATTGTTCACCTTATTGAGGCGCACATGTTTCATTACACCGACGATTGGTCTGACGCCGCAGTACGTCGGTTTATTGCACGAGTCGGCATCGAGAACCTCGAATCCCTCTTTGCGCTGCGTGCAGCAGACTCCGAGGCCATTGTCGGGCATAAGGTTCAGAGCGACAACCTGGAATCGCTACGAAACAGGATCGAACTCGTCTTGCAGAAGGAACACGCCTTTGGGCTGAAAGATCTGGCAATAAACGGCAACGACATCATGGCGTTGGGTGTCCCCAAGGGACCCCTCGTGGGTAAACTTCTAAGTGAGCTACTCGAGACCGTTTTGGACGACCCAGCACAAAATAACAGAGAATCCTTGCTCCGCATCTGTCAAGGTTTGATGCCAAAATACGGAATCACAAAACATAGATTACAAGACGGATTATAAGGCGGATAGGACCTTTTGAGTCGGATTTCTTGAGTCGGATTGGGCTTTGTTTTCTTAAGACTTAAGACAGCGTCCGACCGGCAATCCTCACAAGATTCTCCCTTATAGTCGGGTCCTCTGCACTCAAGCTTTCAAAAACACTCATAGCCGCGTTCTGTTCGGCTTCCTTTTTGGTTTTTCCAGAGAATGGCCCGTATGTCTTGGGCCCCAAAATGCAAGAGATCCAGAATGTTCGATCATGTTCAGGTCCCTCTACCCGATCACATCGATATACTGGCAATGTACGCAAATACTTTTGTGCATACTCCTGAAGAATTGTCTTGTAATCCTTGCTTTGGCCATGAATTGTTGACTTGAGCGCTGTATCTAACTGCTTATAGACAAAATTCGCTGCGACTTCAGCTCCCTGATCGAGATAAATGGCCCCTACAATAGCCTCAAAGGCATCGGCAATAAGGGCTTTTTTCTGTCTGCCACCAGAAAGTTCTTCACCCCTGCCTAATATGAGGAGTTCTGGAATGCCCATCTTGGCGCCTTGCTCAGCCAGGATTGATTCCGAAACCACAACGCTTTTTATTTGTGACAATTCGCCTTCCTGAGCAAAGGGAAGCGCTCGATAAAGAAAGGCTGCTATGGCTTGACCCAACACAGCGTCGCCCAAGAACTCAAGGCGTTCGTTATGTTCGACGCGTCGATCTTTCACATTTGAGATTTCATTTATACATGATCGGTGAGTTAACGCAGTGTCGAGCAAAGAAACATCCGAAAAGTCTACACCTATTGCTTCTTCAAACTTTTTTAGAGAAACAAGGCGCAGAGAACCATTTTGAACTGGCATATTGAACTCTGAGCGAAACCTTCCCCACGCCTGTCAAGAATTGTCGGGACTTGCTTACTTGACCTGGGTCTTGATGAACTCATAAGCATCGCGAACTGTTTCAAATTCGTTAGCTTTCTCGTCCGGAATCTGAATCCCAAGCTCTTCCTCAATGCCATACACCAACTCATAAGTATCGAGCGAGTCGGCACCGAGATCCTGCCTGAAGCTAGCATCCATAGTGATCTTGCTTTCGTCTACTTCAAGCTTGTCAGCGATAATCTTCTTGATTTTCTCAAAGAGTTCGTCCATTGAAAATCTCCTTATTTCGATT
>JAFIHQ010000117.1 GCA_017849315.1 Treponema sp. | reverse complement strand
TCACGCCTCCCCGCCAACGCCATCGCTTGCATCGTCGGTGGCGAGTATGCTGGCCTTAGCAATCTGACGCGCTTTGCGTTCCGCCCGTACTTTGCGGATGCCCGAAGGAGTAAGCTCTACGCCGCCCATCAACCCTTTGGGCCTCGAGATCATTATGATAATTACGGCGGCGCCGTAAACGACGAGGCGCCAGATATCGAAAGCGCGCAGGACCTCGGGCAAGGCAGTCAAGAGCAACGCACCCAAGACGGAACCGGAAATCGAGCCCAGCCCGCCAAATATCACAATGATGGTGAGCTCCGTCGATTTGCTCATTGCGAACATTTTTGGTTGGAGAAAGGTCATATAGTGCGCAAAGAACACGCCTGCAACGCCGGCATAGACCGCGCTGATGACAAGGGCGGTCATCTTCGAACCAAAAACATTGATCCCCGTCACTTGCGCGGCAAGCTCTTCTTCCCGCACCGCGATCATGTTGCGGCCTTGCCTGGAATGCACTATGTTCCAAAGCACAACCACCGCAACGACGTCTGCGATCAGAATCGCCGGCAGTGAAGATTTATACGGAATCCCCGGCCACCCCCGCGAACCACCAAAAATCTGCACATTGTTCAGGATCAAGCGAATTGCCTCGCCAAAACCAAGTGTAGCGATACAAAAATAGTCGCCTTTCAGATTGAGCGTTATGCGCCCAATCAAGTAGCCCGCAAGCCCAGCTGCTGCACCGCCTGCGATAATCCCGACAAAAAACGGCAGCCCCAGTCCGCTTGGTGTCGTCGTCGGCGAAACCGTCATGAGAGCGCCAACATACGCTCCTATCGCCATAAATCCCGCATGACCAAAGGAAAAAAGACCAGTAAAGCCAGTCAAAAGGGACAACCCGAGCACTGCTATCAGGTTGATCCCCGCCAGCATCAAGATGCCTTGAATATATGTCCAGTCCATCTTTACCCCCGGCGCCCTACGCCTTGTCCACGGCGCTCTTCCCCATAATTCCAGTTGGGCGGAAAATGAGGACCCCGATCAGTATTACAAAAGCAATGAGGTCCCGATACTGAGAAGAAAGGTATCCCGCGACAAGCGTTTCTATAACCCCCAGCAGCACCGAACCGATTACCGCGCCAGGAAGACTGCCGAGCCCGCCAAACACAGCGGCAATGAAGGACTTTGTCGTGATATTGCCGATCTGCGGGTAAACCGTATATTTCATACCAAAGAATACGCCTGCAACGCCGGCAAGTAGGCCCCCAAGACCAAACACGACGAGAATAATCACGTCTGTGTTGATCCCCATGAGAGCACAGGCTTTGAGGTTGTAGGACGCCGCCTGTACCGCCTTGCCAATTTTGGTCCGTTCGATGAAGAAGATTAGCCCTGCAAGACAGACTGCCGAAATGACGAACATGAGAAAGTCGAGCCGGCCGATGGCAATGGGACCAATGTAGAAGGGCGCCCTATCCAAGACTGGCGGATATGTTCTGAAGGTAGGGCCGATTGTCGCAATGACGAGATTTTCGAACATGATCGATGCGCCCATGGCCGAAATAATAAAATACAAGAAAGGAGCCTGACGCTCCCGCAATGGCTTATATGCTACTCTTTCAATCAAAATGGCTACGGCCGTAGTACCTAAGGACGCAAGTATGAATGCCAGAAAAAATGGCAACTTCAGGCTTGTCAACGCAAAGAATCCGAAATATGCCCCAAGCATTATGACGCTTCCATGCGCGAAATTGGAAAAATTCATGATGGAATAAACGAGCGAATAACCGACGGCCATCAGGGCATACACCGAACCGATCGACAGGCCATTTATCACTTGCTGCAGAAATTGAATCATGTGGTACCCTCAAAGACCCGGACTGCGTCACAAGTTAACTCTATGGAATAACCACGACGCAGGCCAGGGGATTCGTCAAACATTCTTACAAAGATCAGGACGACTTACCCCAACGACGCATTTGGTCGCTGGGGTGTCGTCACAAGCAGCGTTGTCAGTGCCAGTGTTATCACTGGGCTGCATACCTTTCCTGGAAAATGTACTGACCATTCACAATCTTTTCGATAGCCGCTTCCTTGCCTTCAGGGTTATGAGTCTCTGGGCTAATGGCTATCTTGCCTGTTATGCCCTGAATCTCGATCCCCTCCAGGGCTTTGGCCAGTGCCTCGCCATTGACCTTGCCGGCCTTCTGCAATCCAGCAAACACCAACTGCACTGCATCATGGACCAAGAAGCCATTCAGTTCTGGCTCCTTCCCGTATTTTGCCTTGTAGCGTGTCTTGTAATCCAGAACTGCGGGATCTGCATAGTCCAGGTGGTTTACAAAGTAACAGCCTTCCAAGGCCTTGGCAGCCATAGAAATAAGCTGATCTGAAGGCCAACCGTCGCCACCCATCATTACCTGCTTCATGCCGAGTTCGCGCGCCTGATTGGCAGACAATGCAACTTCTTTGAAGAAGTATGGCATAAAGATGACGTCAGGATTTGCAGCCTTAATCTTGGACAGCTGCGGCCTGAAGTCTACGTCGCCCCCATTGAAAGATTCGTCAGCTACAATGGTTCCGCCCTTCTTCTCAAAATTCGACTTAAAGAACTCTCTCAAACCTTGAGAATAGTCGTCGGACACATCGTAGAGGATTGCAGCCTTGCGGAAGCCAAGCCTGTCGTAGGCATAGCCTGCAGCTACGGCGCCCTGATAGGGATCGATAAAGCATACGCGGAAGTTGTACGGCTTCACCTTGCCATCAACGACTGTGACCTTGGGGTTGGTAGCGACGGTCGCGATATCGGGAACCTTTGCCTGTTCCAGAATTGGGGCGATTGGAATCGCACTGCCGGATGCATTAGGACCGACAATTGCCACAACCTTGTCCTGACCAGTTAAACGCTTGGTAACATTGACTGCTTCCTGTGCATCGCCCTTACTGTCGTAACCGACAGCTTCGAGTTTGTACTTTTTGCCTCCCACTTCAAGACCGCCTGCAGCGTTGGTTTCCTCAACAAGCATTTTGACAGTATTGAATTCGCACTCTCCCCAGACTGCCTGATCGCCTGTCAGTGAGCCGAACCACCCAATCTTGATTGTATTGCTGCTTCCTCCACCGCAACCTATCAAGACCATTGCAACCATGAGAATCGAGCCAACCAGAACCTTCTTCATAGCTCCTCCTTCGATCAGCAAATAGCGAACAGCGAAAGTCCGGCATAGTATATACTCAGTAACTATGCAACACAATAATAAAAATACAGGATGACTCAGTTCCCATACACTTCGTTATTTCACTCTACAGTAACACTCTTTGCAAGATTCCTTGGCTGATCGACGTCCCGCCCAAGCTCCAAAGCGCAAAAATATGCAAAAAGCTGCAATGGCACAATCATGGCAAAAGGATAGAACCGCGGATCCATTTTAGGAACAGGAATAAAGGCATCCACAAGATTTTCAGTTTCGGAGTCTCCATAAACGCCCACCGCGATCACTGGGCCTCCGCGCGCCTTGATCTCCCGGATGTTAGATATGGTTTTCTCCCGCAGATAATCGTCAGAAACCAGGAAAACACTTGGAACTTCCGGACTTATCAGCGCAATGGGACCATGTTTCATTTCACCAGCACTGCAGCCTTCCGCATGGATGTAGCTGATCTCCTTGAGCTTGAGGGCCCCCTCGAGGGCGATGGGATAAAGAATCCCGCGGCCCAAAAAGAGAAAATTTGCAGCCCGGCAGTATTTTTTTGCAATTCGCTGCACAAGATCCCGGGTTTTTAGCGTCTGGGCAACAAGATCCGGCACTGACTGCAGGGAAGCTGCAAAACGTTGCCCTTCTTCCCTCGACATGTGGCGCATCCGGGCAGAGAGCAGGGTAAACAAATAGAACGCAGCGAGCTGGCTCGTGAATGCCTTTGTCGACGCAACGGCAATTTCGGGTCCGGAATGGACATAGATTCCGCCATCCGATTCCCGGGCTATGGTGGAACCTACAACGTTACAGATGCCCAGCACCGTTGCACCTTTTCGTTGGACTTCACGCATTGCAAAGAGTGAATCTGCAGTCTCTCCGGACTGGCTTACCGTAAACCAGAGGCTATCCTTCTCCACCACCGGGTTCTTATAACGGATTTCGCTTGCAAGCTCGGCTTGAGCAGGAATGCGTGCCACCTGCTCCAAAAGATAAGACCCCACAAGGCCGGCATGCCAGCTCGTGCCAGCGGCGATGATCTTGACCCTACCAACATTGAGCAGCCTGCTTCTGTCCAGATTAAGTCCGCCCAGCTTGGCGGTTGCGTTTTCCATGTCGATTCTACCAGACAGCGCCCGGGCGATAGATTCAGGCTGCTCGAAAATCTCCTTTTCCATATAACAGGGGAAATCGCCTTTTTCTATGGAGCCGAGCTCCCAAGTTATCTGGTTCATGGGCCGCTCGACTTTTTGCTCGTCTCTGTCAAGTATGGAGTAAGAGTCAGGCGTTAAATCGACCAGTTCACCATCGTTGAGATAAACAACCTTGTCCGTATAGGCAACCATCGCGGTAATATCGCTCGCCAAAAAAATCTCACCAGCCCCCACACCGACGATAAGCGGGCTGCCATTTCTCGCTCCAACAATACGACCGGGTTCGTCCGCATGGATGCAGGCTATGCCGTAGGTACCTTCCAAGTTTTGCACCGCTGCCTTGACAGCTTCCAAAAGGTCACCTTTGTAATATTGTGCTATAAGATGAGGAATTACCTCGGAATCGGTCTCGGTTTTGAAGACACAGCCTTTTTTTTGGAGCATCGTTTTGAGCGCTACATGATTTTCTATAATTCCATTATGGACTACGGCGATTTTGCCAGAATTATCTGTGTGGGGATGGGCGTTTGTCTGTGTAACGCCGCCGTGGGTAGCCCAACGTGTATGTCCAATCCCCCAGACACCATCGACATCCGGTGGGATTGCCGCTTTTAAAGCCGATATCTTCCCAACGCTTTTGACAATGCGCAGCTGGCCAGAAGGATTGGCACCACCACCGACGGCAATGCCCGCCGAGTCATAGCCACGATATTCGAGTCTACGCAATCCTTCCAAAAGTACGTTAGAAGTCTTTCTTGGCCCGGCGTAACCGATAATTCCACACACAAAAACCTCCGCTTAGCAACTACTTAATAAACACTTGATCTTGTAAAATCGTGCCTATACGCGCCAGATTCCACAGAGTCGAATCATAGCGCCGTTGCCTTAACCACCGCAATCCGAATATGCTAGAAAAATGCAATTCGATTCCTATCATTTTGAAAATGTTACCTCGACCATGGAAGTGATTCGGCAATTGCTCCCAAAGAGCAAAGGAAAGACGCAAGAAAATGAGCGCGGCGTGATTGTTACCGCAGGTTTCCAGCGCGAAGGCAGGGGGCGTGTGGAAGGACGAGTCTGGCGTGCGGCCCCTCGAACAGCGATGCTGGCCACCATCGCCTTTCCACAAGGCGCACTGCAAGGAGAGCTGCAAGATGACCTGCAAGGCATCCCGCCACAAAGTATTCCGGTCAGGTCGCAGGTTTTTCCGTTGCTGACAGGCCTGGCAGTGCATTCAGTCCTGTACGAGACCTTCGGAACACAATTTGCCCGAGTCATAGACACTCCATCTCAAACAAGAACAGAGCAAATGCCAAGGCCTTTTCTTGTAAAATGGCCGAACGACATTCTGGGATTTGCATCGGGCAAAGGCACCTCCGGTGTCGAGGTGCCAAAATCTATTCCTGGCAGCGCACTCTACGGCAGTTTATCCTATAAAAAACTGGGTGGTATCCTGTGTGAGGCTATTCCGGGATGGTTTCTTGCAGGGATCGGTCTCAATCTTTTAGAAGGATCTTACCCCGAGGAACTGAAAGCCAAGGCTGTTTGCCTGTCCGAAGTGCTTGAGGCGTTCTATGAGGCGTGTAATGGCATTAGCCGCGCTCCAGAAATGGGCATATCGGTAAGTCCGGATCCGGCGATGGATCTTCCTTCTTACCTTGCCTGTCAAATTGCAGACAAAATTGTCGAGGAACTTCAGAACCCATTTTGGAAGCAACAATACGAAGAAAATCTCTGGGCAAAAGGTGCCCGTGTTTCTTTTGTTGTGGGGCATCCAGACCGTGGCGATTCCTTGACTGGGGTCGTAGAGGGCATAGACCAGGCAGGTTGTCTCATACTTGCGCTTCCGAACGGCGAAAAAAGGCATTTTCTTGCAGGAGAAATAACAAGCCTTGAGGTTTCCGCTTAGTTTTTGGTTTTTGTACGCGTTTTTAGCAGTCACCTGGCAATCCGATACTTGGCCACTTTGGCCAAGGTCCGTTCCGGAATCCTACAGACAAGGCGCGTTCCATCTTCGTCCGCCTCTTCAGAGAGCACAGAGCCTTCGCGATGCACGAGGGAAACAAGTGCATAGTCGCTATGTGGTATCTTTAGAACGACTTCTTCCATCCGAGAGGTGAGGCGCTCCTCGATCTTTACAAGAAGTTCGGCTATGCCATCGCCTGTCACAGCCGAAACAAGAACGCCATCAGGATGATCTCTGCGCCAGACCTCGACGACTTCGGGATCGGCGATGTCGGTTTTGTTGAGCACATAGACCCTTGGCACAAGCGCTGCACCTATCTCAGCAAGCACCTTTTCCGTTGTGGCCATATGAATCGTCGTTTCCGGATCCGAGGCATCGGCCACATGCAGCAAAACATCTGCATCAGCTGCCTCTTCAAGCGTCGCATTAAAAGCTTCGACCAGGCCATGAGGCAAGTTACGCACAAAGCCGACGGTGTCGGTAATAAGAAGCGTCGTACCTGAAGCTAGAGAAAGGCGCCGAGTCGTAGGATCCAGCGTTGCAAACAGCTTGTCTTCGACAAGGGCGTTGGCCTTGGACAGGGCATTGAGCAGACTACTTTTGCCTACATTGGTATAGCCGACAAGCGCTGCCCTGGGAATTTCGATGCGCTCCCGTCGCTTTCTCTGTACCGATCGCGACTTCTTGACTTCTTCCAGTTCATCCTCGATTTCGTGAATGCGTTTTTCAATTTCGCGCCTGTCCAGCTCGAGTTTTTGCTCACCGGAGCCCTTTGTACCGTAGCGCCCACCACGCTGGCGCGAGAGTTCTTCGTAGGAATGCGCAAGACGCGGCAGCGAGTATTTCAGGTTCGCAAGCTCCACCTGGAGGGTCGCTTCTCGTGTCATAGCTCGAGCCGAGAATATCTTGAGTATGAGTTCGGCACGGTCGTACACCTTCTTGCCAGACAGCGTCTCCCAGTTGCGCTGCTGAACGGGCGACAACGGGTAGTCGAACACGATTGAATCCACGTTCTCCGACTTGGCTATCGTAACAACTTCGTCTGCCTTGCCCTTACCCAGAAGCAGATTAGCGGTCTTTTCCCGCAACTTGACAACTATCTCTTCCACCACGTCCAGACCGAGCGTCTTGGCAAGCCCGCGCAATTCATGTAGGAGGCTTTGCGCCTCTTTTGCATCGATTTGATCGGACTGAACACCAACCAAGAGAACTCGTTCTGGCGCGGAAAGAGTTGCTTGCGTACTTACCACCGATTATTCCCTCCGCTTTTGCACGTCAGACCGCCGCCACGCTATGTCGAGTGTATCCAGACGGGAGCCATGCGTCTGCATCCTCTGCAAGAAATCCTGGAAATCTCGCTTATCTTTTGGGCTCCAGAAAACCTCGGAGAGCGCGCACAAACGCGGATACAACATGTACTCGGCTTGTCTGCCGAAAGGAACAAGCTCGGTCCAGAGATTGGCCTGCCCTCCTAAGATGTGTTTGGCGTCCTCGCCCGACAATCCCGGCGAAATTGGGTCGAACACATATGAGTCTTCGAGCGTACAAACACCAAGCTGGCCAGGCTCCTCGGCTAAGTCTTCTTGTTTATGATCCAGGTAACAGGCTTTTGTCTGAGGACACATGACGACATCGTAACCACGCCCGGCGGCTACCTTGCCCACATTGTTTCCCCGCCAGCCAAAAACCATCACCGACTTGTCCATGTCGCCATCTATCACCTCGTCCCAGCAAGCCATTCGTCTGCCATGCTTTACTAAAGAGGCTTGTACCTGCTCCATGAACCAAGCCTGAAGTTTCTCCGGGTTCGGACTTCCATCGGCGTGCATTAGGTTCTCAGTTATCATTCGCTGTCTGCAACGTGGACAGGAAAGCCAGCGGGTTTTTGGAGCTTCGTCGCCTCCCATGTGGATGACCGGACTTGGGAAAAGCGAGCAAAGCTCCTGGACAAGCCGATCGACGAACTCCAGGACGGCATCGTTGCCGGCACATAGGATATCTTCAAAAATGCCAAACCGATATTCTGGTTCAAAGCGCAAATTAGGCTCTTTGCCGCCGCGGCAGCAGAATTCCGGGTGCGAAGCAAGAAGCGCAGTGACGTGGCCGGGCATTTCGATTTCGGGTACCACACGAATGTGCCTGCGCGCTGCAAACTCGACGACCCTGGCAACATCGGCATGGGTATAGACATCTTCCTGATAGACCGGTTCCTGATAGCGCACATCACGGTGAATTCCACCTTGGGCCGCCACTTCGGGTGCAAAATTCAGATCGAGTCTCCATGCCTGGTCGTCCGTGAGGTGCCAATGAAATACATTGAGTTTGTGCATGGCGGCAACATCGATCATTTTCTCGAGGAATTCCACTCTAAAGAAGTTGCGCGCCGTATCCAACATAAAGCCACGCCATGCAAACCGCGGTTCGTCTTCAATATCCACACAGGCGAGCCTGGGCATAGAAGAACTAGAAGAAAGTACAAGTTCTCTAAGGGTCGCTGCACCGCGGATTACCCCTGCGCCATCCGATGCCACTAGTGTCGCTTCATCTTCGGCAATATGCAGCCGGTAGGCCTCTTTGCCGACAACAGACTCATCGCACACGATCCGTACCCTTGGGGCGCCGTTGGGCCCTTCGCGTATCCACTGGGCAAGAATTTCACTTTCTTGCGCCCACTTTTCAGGTGCACTAACTGCACGGTCCAACCCGAGTGAGCAATAGCCTCCTCGCAGTTGGCACGAGCGTGGCGCCGGTACCAAGTTGAATTCGTTCATGGATAGTCCTTTTGTCTTGCGTTTCGGGTCTGCATCTGCTTAAATCCTTGCAAATCCGCTCAAATCCGGGCGTCTTGAGCCGCATCAATTACTGCCCGATAGAACTCAAAGCTATCCTTTGGCAGCCTGGCCTGCGTGTCAGCATCGACAGCAGTAAGCCCAAACTTCATGGAGTAGCCCCATGACCACTCAAAATTGTCCAGCAGGCTCCACACAAAGTATCCCTTCAAAGGCACCCCTTGGGCAATGGCTTCCCTGCAAGCATCGATGTGACCGCGCAAATATGCGATACGCTCTGTGTCATGAATACGCACCTGGCGAGCTGCCGACTGGCTACCTATCCCACGGGTGGCTTCGCTATTTTCTCCCTCTTCCCCCGCACTTCGAGAAGGTATATCCACAAAAGCTGCCCCGTTTTCCGTAACATAGAGCGCCTTGGGCTTCCATTCGTTCGATATCCAAACAAGAAGCCGCCTAAGGCCTTCTGGGACAACATCCCAGCCCATCGCCGTTTTTGGCAGTGTGGTTGGTACAATTCTATAACCGAGTGGATTATCTGGGCCTTGTGGACAGGGCTCCACGCAGTTTTCTTCGTAGTAATTCACTCCAACAAAGTCTACTGGTTTGGCGATTAACTCCAAATCCCCGTCAAGAACAGGCATCTCGGCGCCACAAGCTTGGACATATTCCTGCGGATAGCCGCGTCCAAACACCGGGTCGAGCCAGAGATTGGTCTGCTCCAAAGACGCCCGCCTCGCTGCCTGCCGGTGAGCCTCGGTATCCTGCGCCGGACGCCTGCACACCGGGTTTATCACTATACCAAACTCGCCTTCCATGCCCGTCTGCCTGAAAATTTCGTTGGAAAGTCCGTGCGCAAGCAAAAGGTGATGAACAGCCCTATGAGCAAGCCGGGCATCATGTAACCCCGGCGCGTGTTCGCCATCCCTGTAACCCAAAAAAGCACTGCACCAAGGTTCGTTCACGCTTACCCAGTGGTGCACGCGCGACTCCAAAGCTCGGAACATGATGTCTGCATAATCAGCAAAGCGGTACGCAGTGTCCCGCTCCGGCCAACCACCGGCATCCTGCAAGGTCTGCGGCAAATCCCAATGGTACAGGGTGGGCCACGGTTCAATGCCTTTCTCCAAAAGCCCATCGACCAGACGAGAATAATGGTCGATACCTTTCTGATTCGCACGCCCCTTACCATTGGGTTGGATTCTAGGCCAAGCGATGGAAAACCTATAGGCATTTACGCCCAGGCGCTCGAGAAGTTCTGTATCATCTTCAAATCGATGGTATGAGTCGCACGCGACATCCCCATTGGATCCATCCCGAATCTTACCTTTGGTATGAGAAAAGGTATCCCAAATCGAGACGCCCCGCCCATCTTCGTCGACCGCCCCTTCCACCTGATAGCTCGATGTTGAGCATCCCCACACAAAGTCGTCGGGAAAACCATCGCTGCGCACCGTACACTCCTTATACCCGGCCCAAGACCTTCGGACCCAATCTTCTACGCTCACCTTTCACTCTTTCAAAACCTTTCACCCTTTAACCGCACCTGCTGCAACACCCTTCGTGATCTGCTTCCGGAAGATGACATAAAACACCAACATCGGCACCATGCCAATAGTCAAGGCAGCGAACTGCTTGCCATAGTCGGTGGAAAGCGAGCCAGAGAACTTGTAAATACCCAGCGGCAACGATTTGAGCTCGGTCTTGGATACCAAAATGTTGATTATCGCGAATTCGTTCCAAATATTCGAAATGTTCAAAATGGCGATTGTCGTGGATACCGGCTTGCTCATTGGAACGATGATTTTTCTGAATATTGTAAAGAACCCTGCACCGTCGATACGGGCAGACTCAACCAGGGCGGTTGGAATCGATCTGATATACTCAGTGGCCAGATAAATGCCGATCGGCAAACCAGCTCCGATATAGACAAGCAAAACTGCAAAACGGGTGTTATAAATGCCAAACAGATTCACTTCGAGAAAAAGCGGAATCATCAAGGTCTGAGTGGTAAGCAGGATCCCGATCATAAAACTGCCGTACATTGGCCCCGTCGCCCGTGAATGAAGCTTGCCAAATGCAAAGCCTGCCAGAAGCGACAAGAGAATAATACCCACGGTGGCACCGATCGTGTAGATAAGAGAGTTCGGAAACAAAAGTGCAAAGTCTCCCATCTTCCAGGCTTCTACGTAATTGGAAAACGTAACGACCTTAGGTAAGCCAAGCTGGTTAACCTGGAACTCGCGCGTGGACTTAAAAGAATTCATTATAAGCCAAGCAATTGGGTATATGGTCATGAAGGCGAAAATAATCATTATGAGGTAGGCAAAAAACCGACTCAAGAATGACATTGGCTTTTTGACTTTCGCTTTTTTATCCCGATCTCTTTTTTTCTGTATCATCGTGTCACTCCTCTGTTCCGCCAAACCGACGCTCCGCCATTTTGGTAAGCAAAATCAAAACAAAGCTGATGAGAACCATGACAAGCGATATGGCGTTTGCAAGCGGAAAATTCGGCCTTCCGAGGAATGCCTTATTATACATATAAATAGCGAGAATTTCTGTGACCCGGGACGGTCCGCCTCCGGTCATCGAAAAGACAAGTGAAAAACTGGAAAGCGAGCCAGATATGGCAAGTATTGCGGAGTTTACCATGGTGCCGGAAAGCGACGGCAGAATTATGTGCCGCATAACCTGCCCTTCCGTCGCTCCATCGATTCTTGCTGCCTCGATTATCTGCGAATCGATTTTTTGCATGTTGGCAAGAAACAGCACCAGATACATACCGGTGTACATCCACAGGATAACGAAGAGCACGGGCAACATCGCAACATTGTTCTGGCTCAAGAAGGTAGGTGTCCATCGGGGTGCAAAAAGATTTGTCAGCCCATCGAGGACTTCCTGCAACGGCTGCCCGTTGTATGAAGCCAAGAGTTCGGTCAATTCTTCCACTGGGTTGGAAAAGAACGCCTGTCCTTGCGCGCCGACCATCTGAAGGATTTTGGTGGCAATCTCCTTGGTGGGAGCATAGCCACCCGAAGATGCGAAAAGCTCGCGCAGCTGGCTCTGAAACCTGGTGCGCGTCATCGTGTTCATCACTTCGGCTATAGGCCCATGTGGCGAAAAAATCGTCTGCCATAAAAGACCAACCACGATCACCGAAATGATGTTGGGCAGGTAGAGTATGCCCTGCCAGAAGTCCGGGGCTTTGACCAGTTTTGCGTAGATAAAATAGGCCAGAATAAATCCCAACGGGAGCTGTCCAAAGACGGAGATAAGCACAATATACATGTTGTTTTTGAGCGCGTTCCAGAACCATGGGTCGGTAAAGAGGCTCGTGTATGCCTGAAAGCCTTGAAAGCCCCAGCTTTCCCCACCGAACATCTTTCCACCCGAATAGTTGGAAACCGACAAAACGCCTGAAAGAATAATAGGAAAGGCCATGACGACGATGTACACAATGAATCCCGGCAACACCATCGTCCAAAACGCCCGCGTTTCTTCCCTATAATGACTGGCCTTTTTCACATTCCTGCCTCATTTCTCAGTTAGTTCTCTTGTTTTGTCGGTTTCCGTCCGTAATTAGGCCTTACTATTTCTGCGTTGCACGCCACGTTTCGTAGGCTTGCTCAACATCCGCAGCAACCTTCTGTGGCGTCGAAGTGCCAAGACCGATTGCGATAAGGCCATCGTTCAGTACATTGTAGACAGCTGGATCAAACTCGCCATCGAACACATAGCACGTATCAGGATTGCTCGCATAGAAAACTGGGACCTTCGCGACGAGCGGCTCCACATTCGCCTTCACATTCTTGCGGGTGGGAACATAAGCGCCAGTGCTGTACCTGATAGCCTGCACTTCGGGCGAATACAGATACTTGAAGAGCCGAACCGCCGCCTTTTCCTTAGCAGAACCCGAGGGAATCGATGCGGAAATAGCCCAACCAGTGCCAGCGACTGCCGACACCACGCCCGGGTTAACCTCGCCAGGAATGGCCGGGAAGGGGAGAAGTTCAAAATCCGTCGCCTGCGCTGCAGGAGAAATAAGCGCTTTGCCAGAAGCCTTGTCTGTAATGTACGCACCGGCTCTCCAGTCTCCATCGATATAAATTGCTGCCTTTCCGGAGGCAAAAAGTCCGGGCGCCTCGCCATATCCAACCTGATTATCCTCGCGGGCGATAATTCCATCCTTGTACAGGTTCGAAATCACCGTCAACGCATCGACAAACGGCTTGTCTGTGAACTTCGCCTTGCCAGCTTTTATCGAGTCTACGAATTTGTCTCCGGCCATTCTTCCCAAAACCGTGGAGAACAGGCAGGACTGCATCGGCCAACCGTCTTTGTTTGGCAGCATGACTACATTGATACCCTTGGCTTTGAGCTTCGGAACCATCTTTTTGAGATCG
>JAFIHQ010000116.1 GCA_017849315.1 Treponema sp. | reverse complement strand
CTTTTTCTCATCCTTTTGTTGTTGGACGAGTATCTTGTTCATTCGATACCAAAAATCGTAGTTTCCGGTGTACATGCGGATATGACCAAAGTCTATATCGCAGATATGCGTACATACAGCGTTCAGGAAATGCCTGTCGTGAGATACCACAATAACGATGTTGGGAAAGTCTATGAGAAATTCCTCAAGCCACGATATAGAATCCAAGTCTAGACCATTGGTTGGTTCATCAAGAAGCAAAACGTCCGGATTTCCAAAAAGTGCTTGTGCAAGTAGAGCCCTAACTTTAGAGGACTCACTTACTTCCTTCATGAATTTTGTGTGATCGGCCTCAGGGACTCCAAGGCCAGAAAGCAACATGGAGGCCTGGCTTTCTGCTTCCCACCCGCCAAGCTCGGCAAACTCAGCTTCCAGTTCGCTTGCGCGCAGGCCATCGGCTTCGGAAAAGTCACTCTTAGCATAGATTGCTTCCCGTTCCTTCATAATTGAATAAAGCTTTGAGTGACCGGCAATTACGGCATCAAGCAGCGTGTACTCGTCATATGCAAAGTGGTTTTGCTTTAGTGTGGCAACCCGAGCTGTTGAGGGTATCGACACTTCACCGCGGTCCTGCTGGAGTTCTCCGGAAAGTATGCGGAGGAAGGTTGTCTTTCCTGCGCCATTCGCTCCAATGATTCCATAGCAATTGCCTGGTGAGAATTTCAGATTGACATCACGAAAAAGGGTTTTTTCGCCAAATCCAAAGGCAAGTTCGTTGATCGTTATCACAAGACAAATACTCCCTGTAAATGCCTCAAATTTCAAGGGGTGAGCGATGTGAACGGGTCGAACACGAGTCGTTTTTCTGAAGCTGTTCTAGAAAGTACCTTCTTTTCGTGAGCTCGTCGAGCTACACTGGGCTGGAAAGGGGACAAACGTCAAGTATGCCAACCGCACTTGTATTGTCTGATTTACATGGAAGATGGGATAAAGCTCGAGATGTTATGACGAAGAATAAAGGCGTCGAGTACATTCTTGTGGCTGGCGATATAACAAATTTTGGATCAGAACTCGACGCCGCCAAGGTTCTCGATGCTCTGCAGATTGGGCCAACAAGGCCGGTGATCCTTGCAGTCCCTGGTAATTGTGATACCGTTGCCGTAAGGAAATACTTAGTGGACAACGGAGTTTCAATAGAACAAAGGGTGGTGGTGTTGCCCATCGGCAACGTTGCAGGCGTCGGCGGAGGGCTGAAAAGAGCTGGTATCACACCCTACGAGCGTACAGAAATGGAATTGCGCAGTGGAGCAGAGCATGTGTTAAAGCAGGTTGCCCACACAAGATCTAAACTTCCCACGATTATGGTTAGCCACACGCCTCCGTACGGTTCAAATGCCGATTTACGACACGGTCAACACGTGGGTAGTTATGAACTTGCCGGGCTTATGAACACTTTCTGCCCTCAAGTGTGGGTTTGCGGCCATATTCACGAGTCACCTTGCGTCTCGATGGAGGACGAAACCCTGATCGTCAACCCTGGGCCATGCGCCAATGGCAATTATGCAGTGCTGACTTTTCGGATTGGAGAAGATGGATCAGTCTCGATCCGCGGAAAGCTGGAGCATTTGGCCTAGGCAAACCTGGTAAAACTTTCGATCATTTTTGCTTCCAAAACATCAAAACGTAAACCAAAATACTTCTGGTTTGCGGCGACAAAGTAATCAGGCAATGGTGCGACGACGCTTTTAGGGCATTGGCGTAGGTTGACAAGCGACAGGTCCATTCTCATTGCATGAAGATAGTATGGCAGTGGGGCCCTTGTTGCACCGTACTTGATATCTCCGTGCAAGGGGTGGCCATGAAAAGCGGCTTGAGCTCGGATTTGGTGTGTCCTGCCTGTCTGCAGTTGAAAAAGAGACAGTGTCTTCCCAGCGCCATGGGCGAGTGGAATAGCCAGCGTTTTTGCAGTTGAAGTCCCACGTAGTTCGCCATTAGCTATTTCGGTATTTGAAATGCCAGCTCTATTAGAAGCAGCTATCGCTGGCTGGGAGAATACATGGGTCTTTCGTTCTGCGGAATCCCGCAACACCTCTTCCTGCCAGTTTTCGGTGTCTTCCAGAATTCCATCAACAATAGCAAGATACCATTTTACGATTTTGTGGGCCCGTAGCGCCGCGGCAAATTCTCGTGCACCGGCGTAACTACTCGAAAAAGCAAGAACCCCAGAGGTGTTTCTATCCAAACGATGAAGCGGCCCTGGTACAAATGATACGGAGGAGTCCAGTTCTGGCTCTAGGTACAGGCGGACCCGTGTTTCCATGCTGTCGTTTCCACCATGCACCAAGACTCCCGCAGGTTTGTTTAGAAAGAGAATATCAGGCGTTCTGAGAATGATAAGGTCGGCAATAGGCTGTGCTTTGGCCGTGCTTTGAACATGTAGTCTTCCTGAATATGACTTAGGGGTGTCCAGGGCTCCCAAACTTCTGACAGTAACAAGATCGCCCTTTTTGCACCGATAATCAGGACCTACCTTCTTACCATTTACGAGCACATTTTTCTTTCTCAGGGCTTTGAAGATAACCGATAATGGTAGATCGGACAAAACAATACGCAAGACTTTGTCTAAGCGTCTTCCATCGTCGTTCTCCCCAAGACGAAACTCATAGGTGTCCACATCTTTGTCCATATATCCTAGATATCCTTGCAATTTTACAATCAATGCCATCTTACAATAAGAGCCGCTTCTTGGTCATTGGCCTTGACAGCAGGCGTCTACCGATGGAAACTAAATACGCAATGTCTATCCGTGATTTGGATTTTCTCGGGTTATTGAAAAACCCGGTTTTTTTGAGTGGCTTTGTAAGCCTCTGCCTTGCCCAGATCATAAAGACCACAATTGCCATGGTCCATTTCAGAAAAATGGAACCCAGGAAGGCGTTTTGGTACTTTATAGGAAAGACCGGAGGAATGCCATCCAGTCACAGTGCTACGGCGGTTGCAATATGTGTTTCAATAGCGCTTAAAGATGGTTTTACCGATCTTTTCATTTTGTCGCTTTTTGTCATGTTGATAACCATCCGCGATTCACTTGGAGTACGAAGAGCTGCAGGGTTGCAGGCGCAGGCTCTAAACCATTTAGGTTCCGAACTTGCACAGCGCAAGCTGGTCAGCTATGAGCCGGTTAAGGAAGTGAACGGGCACACCTTGCCGGAAGTGATTGTTGGGTCGCTGCTTGGGCTAGGGATTGCGTTTTTTTTCTGGCTGGTTTAAAAGGCTGAGCGCGGCTTCTTAGCGGCAGAGATTCTGATTCTGTGTAATTCGGGTTCTGTGCAATTCGGTAACAAAGAAGGCGGATAGGTCGATCATGCAGGGCATCAAAGTCATATTAGGTACGTACAACACCATGCCCGAAGGCGCGTCGAGCAGCCTTTTTGAATTGACATATCAGAGTTCCTGGCGTCCATTTCTTTCTAGCCT
>JAFIHQ010000115.1 GCA_017849315.1 Treponema sp. | reverse complement strand
TCCGTTATCAAACACCGTTCGAAATGCCTGATACCGCGAACTGGCAGACAAGCGCGACAGGTACCGGGAAATGGCACCCACATTGGGAGAAATAGACATCTTGTTGTCGTTTAAGATGATGATGAGTGGCAACTTGAGCTGACTGACGTTGCCGAGCGCCTCCAGAGCCATGCCGCCTGAAAGTGCTCCATCCCCAATGACAGCGATCACGCAACCGGGTTCCTGTTTTCTCCGTTTGGCTTCCAGGAGGCCAAGCGCAGAGGAAAGTGATGTGGACGCGTGCCCCGTGTTGACGATGTCGTGCGGGCTCTCCGACCGCTTTGGAAAGCCAGACAGCCCTCCCTTTTTACGGATCTGAGAAAACTCGACGGAACGCCCCGTGAGCAATTTGTGTGTATAGCTTTGATGGCCAGTGTCCCATACTATTTCATCGACCGGAGATTCGAAAACCCGATGGATGGCAATGGTCAGTTCGACGACACCAAGATTTGAAGCAAGATGCCCGCCGTTCGTCTTTACAGTTGTGATAATTCGTTGCCGGATCTCGGCCGCAAGCCTATATAATTCTTTACCAGTCAAACCCTTGAGGTCAGCCGGAGATTGAATGCTGTCTAGGAGTCCCATTAAATTAGAAGCGTATCACGACGCAGGATTTATTTCCAGAGGAAACTCACCTGCTTTCAGAAAGTCTCCAGTGCCTCCGGCGACAAGGACTTGTTAAAGCAACGGTTCCTGAGCAGAATACCCGTCATGGCCGAGATCACATTATACCGTTTACACTTGCAAAAGCCCCTTTTCTATGCAGCCGGTGCTCCAACTGAACTGGACAGCATCAGGCTATTTGGCGACGATGAGCTCGTCGTGGATGACGAAGCGCAGGGGCCTAAACTCGCAACCCCGCTTCCTGAGCCGCTTTTTGCAGGAGGCATGGTTTTGATGCCATTCCGAACGGGAGAACCCAACTCCTATGTTCTGCCAGCTCAGGACTATGTTTTCTGCCAGTGGAGTCAGGACGATTTCTTAAGCGTCGAGGAAGGGCTAGAGAGTTTTGTACGCCAAGTCTGGTGGGAACAAAGAGCGTGTGAAGGGCCATGGATTCTGCGCTCAATCAGAGAAGAAAAAGGCCTTGTCTTCCAGGGCCTGAGGGCCATGAAAGAGCAAGGCTCTTGACATCAGGTTGAGCGTAAAGTGCAGGTACACAGGCTCAAGGGAAGTTTTCTTAAGCTTACCCCAGTTATTCAGTTATTCCAGAACCGCGTAGATTCGCCGCACCCCCGCGCTGGAGGATTGCTCCTTTATGATTTTGAACTTGCCAAGCTCGCCGGTGTGGGTTACATGTGGCCCTCCGCAGACTTCTTTTGAAAAGTCGCCAATCGTATAAACCTTGACGATTGGTTCGTACTTTTCGCCGAACAGGGCAATGGCTCCCGCCTTTTTGGCATCCTCGAGTGGCATCATCTGCATTGTAACGGGCAAGTCGCGCTGGATCTGTTCGTTGACGATCTGCTCGACCCTGGCAATTTCCTCTTTGGTCATAGGCGCCGGATGAGAAAAATCGAAGCGAACACGTTCCGCGGTGATGTTGCTGCCCTTCTGGGCGACATGATCGCCAAGCACGGTGCGCAAGGCCTGGTGCAAGAGGTGCGTCGCAGTATGATAGCGCGTGGAAATCTCGGAATGATCCGCCAGGCCGCCCTTAAAGATCTGTTCGCTTCCCGCGCGGGAAAGGTCCTGGTGTTTCTTGTACGACTCGTCGAATTCTTCCCGATTAACCTTGAGCCCATTTTCAGCGGCGAGCTCCTCGGTGAGCTCGATGGGAAAGCCGTAGGTATCGTAAAGTTTGAATGCAAGCCTTCCGGACATAATCTTCTGAGGATTCCTGAGCAGGTTTGGCAGCATCTTTTCGAACTCTTTTTCGCCTTTTTGGAGGGTTTCCAGGAACTTCTCTTCTTCTCGAGCGAGCTCCCCGAGGACGCGTTCGCGATTTTCAATGAGCTCGGGATATGCCCCTGCGTAGTTCTGGATCACAACCTCGGCGGGTTTGGCCAGGAATACCCCTTCAATGCCGAGCTTTTTGCCATGCCGGACCGCTCGCCGGATGAGGCGCCTCAGCACGTAGCCTGCTCCTACATTGGACGGCATCACGGCTTTCGGATCGCCAAGAATGAAGGTGGCGGCGCGCACATGGTCTGCAACGATCCTGAAGCTCTTATCAACTTCCGGATCATTTTCTTTTGCGCCGTACCGCTTGCCCGATATATCCCCAAGCAGGGCCAAAATAGGCGCAAAAGCCTCGGTATCGTAGACTGAATCCTTTCCCTGCAGCATTGCCACGGTTCGCTCTATGCCCATGCCGGTGTCCACACAAGGCGCGGCTAGCGGCTCGTAATTGCCCGCGGCCGTCTTATTGTACTGCATGAAGACGTCGTTCCAGATCTCAAAGTACTTGCCACAATGGCAACCCGGCCTGCATTCGGGGCCACAGGGTTCCTTGCCGGTGTCCACAAACATCTCGGTGTCCGGACCGCACGGGCCTGTTTCTCCGGCAGGCCCCCACCAGTTGTCCTCTTTGGGCAGGAAATAGATGTGGTCCTCCGGAAGCCCGAGCGACTTCCAGATTGCGGCGGATTCTTCGTCCCGAGGGATGGTCCCGTCACCGGCAAATACCGTTACGGAAAGTTTTTCCACAGGGATGCCAAGGTATTGAGGGCTCGTCAAAAACTCAAAGGACCAGGAGATCGCTTCTTTCTTGAAGTAATCGCCGAGCGACCAGTTGCCGAGCATTTCGAAAAAGGTGAGGTGGCTTGTGTCTCCCACCGCGTCTATATCGCCTGTGCGGATGCACTTCTGATAATCGGTCAGGCGCTTGCCTGCAGGATGTGGCTCGCCCAGGAGGTACGGCACAAGGGGGTGCATGCCAGCCGTGGTAAAGAGCACGGTCGGGTCGTTCTCAGGAATGAGCGATTTACCACTTATTTCCACATGGCCTTTCGACTTGAAGAATTCTATGTATTTGGAGCGCAGTTCATTGATGGTAATCATGGAAGCAAGTTTACTTTGGCGAAGCAAATAGGGTCAATAAGGGGCACGACTCGAGCGTCTCTTGGCTTGGCCGAAAGATTTTATGTTACTTGAATGGTCATTCATTTATTTATTATAGAGATGAGGTGGCAAACAAGTTTATAGATGGTTCGAGGTTAGAAAAGCCATAAGAAGCCACAGTGGGAGTCCTCAGGCTGAGGAGGCCTTACATGAATATTGTTGTGACTGGGGGGCTTGGAAACGTAGGGAAAAGCACCGTAAAGGCCTGCATTGAAGAAGGGCACTCGGTTACCATACTTGAAGCTCCTGCAGCCTGTAGAAAGGCTCAAAGCTTTCTGCGCAGGTTCTACCCCTCAGAAAGAGAGAGAATAAAAATAAGTTATTGCGATATTAGGAATTATAAAGAAGTTGAGAATGTTCTCAACCGTCTTCAGGGTGCTGGATTGCCAGATGCAATCATCCACCTTGCGGCCTTGATCCCCCCTGCCTCGGACAACAACCCTGAAGTTACATGGCAAATCAATGTAGGAGGAACAAAGAACGTCATCGATGCCAATGCAAATCTGGAAAAGCCCGCGCGCCTGGTACTGGCTTCCAGCATAGCCACGTATGGCGATCGGCTTGAGGATTTTTGGATAAAAACGAGCGATGCGTTCCAATCTTCGGACATCTACAGCAAAACAAAGATAGAAAGCGAAAAACTCGTCCTTGGCTCTGACGTACCTGCCTTGGTTTTGCGCCTCTCCTATGTCGTTTCGCCCGAATGGCTGCAATTCGATCCACTGATGTTTCACATGCCACCTAAAACCAGGCTCGAGGTGGTGCACACTCTGGATGCCGGACGCGCCTTTGCTCACGCAGCCACGACGGAAGTCTTGCCCGAAACGCGGATCTTCGATATAGGCGGTGGGGCAGCCTGCCGCACGATATTTCGCGCTTATCTTGATAGGATCTTTAGTTATTTTGGTCTGGGAGATTCTGGATTCCTGCCGGACTGCGCCTTTGCAAAGTCGGGCTTTCACTGTGGTTGGTATGCGGATTCGGATTTTGCGGACTCGGTACTGCACTTCAGAAGCAAGAGTCTTGAGGACTATTATCGGGAAGTGCAATGTAAGACAGACAAATACGTACCATGGGTGAGCTTAGTGGGGCCGGCGGTCCGGAGATGGATACTGCGGAAAAGCTCATTCTTGCCAATTCTTTTTGCGACTGTAAATTAATGTAGCTATTGATGCCCGGGTGCACTTTCTGCGGGTTCTTCCGTGCCAGGAAGAGAACATCTCGACTTAGGAAGCGAACAACCCAAGGTGGCTTCCACAACATTTTGCAGGACCGCAAGTACATCCTGAGACTGGACTCCAATCCCCGCATGGGCTTGGAGCCGCACCGCTTCCAGGCTTCCCAGGAACAAGATGGCTAGTTCGGTCTTAATTGCCTGCTGGTCCAAGACTTGAGGCGGCCCTTTGCTTTTTTGATAAGCCTCTATGATCGATATGACCAGTTCAGTAAGTTGATTGAGCTTCGCCTCCAAATTGGACGCCCTTCCAGCCTCCGCAAAAAGAATGGAGATAAGGTCCACATCTGAGAAAAGGCGCGGAAGCGCCACTTCGATCAAAAACGAAAGCTGTTGAAGCGCACTTAATGCACTGTCACCTGATGTCTCATATGTCTCATATGTCTTATACGCCGCCAGGCCCTGTGCAAGCTGATTCGAGAACTCGGCCCAACCTTCTTCTATAACGGCAGTAAGAAGCGCCTGTTTTGAGGCAAAATATGTGTAAACGCTGCCTACCGGCACGCCGACCTCGGTAGCCAGGTCCTGCATGGAGGTATCTTCGTAACCTTTCGTAGCAAAAAACCGCTTGGCTGCAGCAACGAGAGACTCGCGCTTGGCAGGCGCCTTGCTTCTGGACATAGACAGAAGTATGTGGCCAAAAACCCACCTTGTTAAGCCCAAAAGAGCAGCTTGTGGCATGCCAGAAGATCAAGACCAGTTTATCACATTTTATTTATTGCTTATTTAGTAGTGAGTTATCATATCATTTTCAACCTCTTGACCAAGTTTTCAATATCCATAAAAATGTTCTTTACTATTCTTTGGGGGTTTTGAGGGGGGAAAGAATCAAGGAGTTCTTATTTGAGGAAACCGTACTATAAGCAACAAAGGGCCAAAGGGGCGGTGTTCTTATGCGCGGCATTCAGTCTAGTTCTGCTGCTTTTATCATCCTGTGTGCCATCTTCCAGCAGGGATATACAGATCGATAGCGAGGTACTTTCCCTCGTGACCAACACCGAGCGCCTGCCGGAAAGTATAGAAGAAAAAAGTACCGCCGACACCATTGCGCTTTACTACAGTAGGTCGGAAACAAAACCAACAGTCGTTGACTTTTTCGCGGAGCTTACGCATTCAAAACCTATCGCACTGGCAATTCTAGACAATGCCGTAAAGCAAAAGGTACCCACGAGCCTCGCTTTTGCACTGGCATACGAAGAAAGCCGTTTTAACCCAAAGGCTGTGAACATCAACGACAACACGGTGGACCGTGGTCTATTCCAGCTCAATTCTCTAACCTTCCCGAAAATGACCGAACAACAGGCGTTCGATCCACAATACAACGCAAAGGAAGGGATTAAGTACCTTAAACACGCGCTTGACACCACAGGGAATGAGGTGGCTGCCTTGGCGATGTATAACGCCGGCAAAACGCGCGTAACCCAGAAGGGCGCCCCCGTAAAAACGCTGGACTATATTTCACGCGTCCTAACCTACGAAAAGAACATCTCGAGCCTCTTTACCGCAAAAGTTGTGGCACGCTCTTCCATGATGGATAAGGTCAAGTTTGGACTTTTGACACAAGACCAGGCAAAAGCCATGCCGCTTCTGGACTTAGGCGAGAGCTCGGGCGTTGGTGGTCAGCACTGATCATGAGGGCCGGCATGATGCTCGCCGACAGGGCTCAGCCTTGAGACGAGGAGCTCCAATGGTTCTTGGAGCTCTTGAACCTCTCTTTTGCCGCGGACTGTCAGCCTAAAGACCACCGCCTCTATGAGGGCATAAAAAAGCTCACAGGCGGCTTTGACCGAGATATCTTTGGAGACTTCGCCGCGATTTTTCCCTTCGATTAGGACGTAGGCAAAAATATGACGCATCTTTATGGTTCTGCGCCGTATCTTTTCGTCCGGATCGCCGCCACCGGACCTGAGGCGCAAGAGGTAATCGACAATAACAGAGAGCATCCGCGTTTCTTCCTGGCAAATCTCGACGACCAAGGTGCCAATCTTAAGCAGTTTGTCGTGCGACGACAAGCTTTGGCTGTTGGCAACCTCGACCAGCTCAGATTCCAGCTTGCTTAAGAAACGTTTTATGCAGGCATTGAAAATGTCAGTCTTGTTGTTGAAGTAAAGATACAGGATGGTCCGCGTAATGCCACAGCGTTCCGCAATTTTCTGAAAAGTGGTGTCTTTGTAACCCTCGATTTCAAAAACTTCCAACGCCTTATCCAGGATTTCGTTTTTTCTTTTTTCGTGCTCAACAGAAACAGACACGTTCGCCTCCACACAACTCAGGCTCGCAAACCAGTATAACAGCCACGAAGCGCCCTGTGTAGTCTTGAAAGCTATCGTTCGTTTTCTTGTGACGAAAAACGATTCCAACTTGTGTAGAGGCCTTTGACAGACTATAGTCAATGGTATGGAAGCAATCCACAAAACACAGGTGCAAGATAAGGTCGTGCCCGGCTTGGAAAGCTCAAGAGACGAGAGAGTGCTGGTCTGTCGGCTGAAGGGTTTCCCTGAGTTCCCGGAACAGATCAGATCAGGATCGTGTCCAGGTGCAACTGAAGAGGCACAGCCCTACTGTGGCGACCGGATAATGGAGTTCCATATAAGGGCAGATATTCGCTCGCTTTTGGGGACAAAGGCCTCGCTTTTCAGAACCACTGGCAACCTGATACTTCCGGACTTCCTCTCCGCACGGGTCCTGGCCGAAAAGATACGGACTTTTGGCACGATAAAAGGCCAGGACGTGTCAAAAATCAGCGCCGGGAACCTCAATGCGATGGCGCTTATCGATGAGATCCTGCATCTTGTTTTCGAACTTTACCGCGAGACAACTAAGAAAGACGCAATTCGTGAATTCGAGCTGGCGGTGATTGCCAAACTCGGCAGAGGCAACTATGAAAAGTTGCTCAAAGAGTTTGGAAGAGAATTCCCGCCCCGCGACGTGTATCGCGGCGTTACC
>JAFIHQ010000114.1 GCA_017849315.1 Treponema sp. | reverse complement strand
CTTCGCTGGTCCCATCACGCGAGCCATTCAAAACGACAACGCTTATCTTGTTCTTGTCGCACTCTCCCCTACGGTCTTTTTTTCGGCGATCTCTTCTACGTTCCGGGGCTTCTTCAACGGGCGAGACGACATGTCGCCCACTGCGGTATCTCAGATTATCGAACAGTTCTTCAATGTTGTGCTTTCGCTGGCCTTTGCCTACATCCTCAAGCCATACGGCGTAGTCTATGCCTGTGCAGGAGGAACTGTTGGCACCACCCTAGGTGCGCTTGCAAGTGCGCTCTATCTCTGGTTCAAGTATCGAAAAGCGATGCCCACATTCGGCGATGGCGCCCCTGACGACATTCCTCCGGTCCCGAGCAGGAGAATAATAGGTCGCTTTTTGTCCTACGCCATTCCGATCGCCATCAACTCGATCATCATCTTCGGGACCGATCTCGTCGATCTTGCCAATACCAACGCAAGGCTGGTCGCAGCGGGTTTGAGCGCTAACGCCGCTACCATCCAATTTGGCGTGCTCAACAAGTACTCGTCCATTTTGTCGGTCCCGTTGGCCATAACCACCGCGCTCTATGTTGCAATGATGCCCTCGTTCAGCGCCGCAATAGAACTGCGCGACAACAAGAGGCTAAAAAGCGCCGTGGACGAGGCGTTCAGGCTCTCGCTACTGATTTCGATACCTTCGGCTATCGGCCTGTCCGTGCTTAGTAAGCCGATATTCTCGCTCTTTTTCCCGAGCGCGATCGACGGTTGGATGCTTATGGCAATAGGCTCCGTCGTCGTCGTACTTTATTCCATAGTTCAAATTCAAGCGGGCATTTTGCAGGCGCTCAACAAAACGGGCTATTCCACACTGTCGCTGCTTATAGGCATCGTGGTGAAAATCGCCATAAACTATTGGCTTATCTCTATTCCCTCGATCAACATCATGGGCGCGGTGATAGGAACCATCGTGTATTACATCGTGGCGCTTTTGGTCAACCTGATCTTCCTGCACCGCTTCTCGCCGGTCAAAACAAAGGTGACCAAACAGGCGGGCCTGCCACTTGCCGGCGCAGCCATAATGGGTGTGGTGGTGTTTTTGCTCCATGAAGGGTTCAATTACGTCTTCCACCTTGGCCTCGGGCATTTTATTTCCAATGCACTGGCCACGGCGATCGCGATTGTAGCGGGGGTTATCGTCTATGGGCTCTTCGTCATAAAAACAAAGGGAATCTCCGCGGAAGAAATCGCAGAGCTCCCCTCTGGTCAGAAAATTGTCGTTGCGCTGAAGCGCATCAAGGTGCTCCCGTAGGGGGCTCCCGTAGGGGGCTTATGCGGGGTTCTTCGCGGAGGCAGCAGATGCAAGGGCCAAGCATTCGTAAAGCGTTCTTCCGCCCTGGAAGCTCACCGAGCCTCGACGCACAATGCGCCACGTTCCGTTTTGATACGCGCCTTCGCTTTCAAGTTTATCCGTGAGCCCAAGCGTATTCTCCACAAAATTCATGACATCTTTGTTTTGCGTAAGTGCAACCGGTTTTGGGCCTGCACCGACAACGATCGTTACCGGCTCCACAATAAGACCAGAAAGATCGAACAGTGGCTGTGCCGCTGCCTGTGCAGATTTGGCCTGAAGCCTGATCATTCGGGCACGGGCATCGGGGCCAACGGTCTCCTTGGACGCCGCAATAAGATCGAGCAGGTAGTTCCGCACATCGTTGAGCTCTTTGATGGTGCTGATCTTTTCGGTTTCCGGAGAGGCTTTCAGAACCTTGGCGAGAATCGAAATCTCGCGCAGATAATGGTTGCGCTGGTTTGCGGGAACGAGGTACATAATGATGATCGACACCGGTTTGCCGTCTGACGCACCATACTCTATGCCCGTCGGACTCCAGCCTACAACGCACATGAGATCCTCGTCAAAATCGACCCGTGCATGAGGGCATGCCCAGCCCTTACCAATAGCGGTGTTCATCGAGGCTTCACGAGCCATGATGTTGCCCACAATGTCGGTCCCGGTCGGAATCTGTGGAAAGGCCTCGATAATGTGCGCTAGAAACTGTAACGCGTGATCCTTGTCGTTTTCCGGCAGCTCGAAAAGGCGGCCCTCCTGAAGTGCATCGAGTATCGTATCCATAATCAGACTCCTTCAAATTTCTTAAAGTACCAGGACTTAACCTTGTGAGTAATAAATGAGTACAAAACAAGAAAGCTCAAAATCCAAATCCAGTAGGTGGCGGGCAAGGCAACAAAGCCAAAAAGAGGCGCAAGCGGCGAGAACGGAAGCCAAATTCCTATTGCCATAACCACAAGAGTCGCAAAAAGTAGGGCACCTGAAGCATGGCTTTGGAAGAAAGGTATCTTGCGAGTTCGTATAATGTGGACGATTAGCGTCTGTGTGAGGAGCGATTCCACAAACCAGCCAGTTTGGAACAAACTCACTAAAGACCCCTGCGCAGCCGCCGACGAACCGGGACTCCCAAAGGCCTTTGCACCGAAGAAAAACCACATAAGGGCGAACGTCGCATAGTCGAAAATCGAGCTAATGGGGCCAATCCGTACCATGAATCGCTGTATATTCGCGATATCCCATTTAACAGGCTTGGCTACCTGCTCGGGATCTACGTTGTCCGAGGGGATGGCGGATTGAGAAAAGTCGTAGAGCAGGTTGTTGGCAAGAATCTGTACCGGCTGCATGGGCAGGAAAGGAAGCAGGAAACTTGCACCAACCATGCTGAACATATTGCCAAAGTTGGAACTCGCGCTCATGCGGATATACTTGATGATGTTCGCAAAGATGCGCCTGCCTTCCATGATACCTTCTTCTAGCACAAGGAGGCTCTTTTCCAAGAGCACAATGTCCGCTGAGTCCTTAGCCACGTCGACGGCAGAATCGACAGAGATCCCCACATCAGCGGCTTTAAGAGCCATGGTGTCGTTTATGCCGTCGCCCATATACCCGACGACGTTGCCCTGTCTGCGCAATTCGGCCACGATCTGCTCTTTTTGTGCAGGTGCGAGCTTTACAAAGACATCATAGTCCTTCACTTTCTGAGAAAAATCGGCCACAGAAAGCGCAGCAAGATCAGCCCCGGAGATGATTCTGTCCGCATTAATGCCTACTTCCTGACACACTTTTTGCGTAACAAGCCCGTTGTCGCCGGTAAGCACCTTAACTTTGACGCCCGCTCCGCCTAAAAGTCCGATGGCCTCAGTTGCAGATTCCTTGGGTGGATCCATAAAGGCAATATAGCCAAGAAGCACAAGCTGACTCTCGTCTGCCGTGGTAAAGGAGGTCTTATCCTTGGGGAATTCCCGATAGGCTATACCCAAAACCCTAAAGCCCTCACGGTTGAGCCGTTCAACCTCCTCAAAAAGGTCGGCCCGAATCATGTCAATGAGCGGGTAAATCTCCTCATCGATCTGATACTGCGTACAACAGCTGTAGATTTCTTCCACTGCCCCCTTGCAGATGAGCACGTTGTCGCCCTCGTATTCCACCACGACCGACATACGCCGCCTTTGGAAGTCGAAAGGCAGCTCGTCAACGAGCCGACAGTTGTCCACATTGAGGTCCACATATTCGAGCACGGCTCGGTCCAGAAGGTTGCGCAGCCCGGTTTGGAAATAACTGTTGAGGTATGCGTAATTGAGCACTTCGTCGCTTTTGTTGCCGATGATATCCTCGTGGTGCTCCAAAACGACCTTGTCCTGGGTGAGCGTGCCTGTTTTGTCCGTACACAGGATATTCATGGCGCCCAAATTCTGAATCGCAGGCAGGCGCTTGACGATGACCTTTCGCTTGGCCATGGAAAGCGCGCCTTTCGCGAGGTTGGTGGTGACGATCATCGGGAGCATCTCCGGGGTGAGCCCGACCGCTACGGACAAGGCGAAGAGCAGCGCTTCGAGCCAGTTGCCTTTTGTGATGCCGACGATCATGAAGACCAGGGACACCATAATAAGGCTCAAGCGCATCATCATGAGGGTAAAAGAGCGAATACCCTTGTCGAAGTTGGTCTCTTCGCGCTTTTCTCCCAAGCGTTCGGAGATAGCACCAAAAACGGTGTGCATGCCCGTATTCACGACCACGCCCTTGGCTGTACCGCTCGTCACGGAAGTGCCCATAAAGCAGGCGTTCTGCAAGGCCAAGGCGGAGGCCGTGGGTTGCGCCGGTGCCGCATTCTTTTCCACGGGCATGGACTCGCCAGTGAGCGCAGACTCGCTCAAGAAGAAGTCCTTGGCGAAGATAAGCCTTAAGTCCGCCGGGACGATCGAGCCCGAGTGCAGGAGTACGATATCGCCAGGCACGACGTCGGAAATCTTGATCTCCTGTTCGGCGCCATTGCGAAGCACAAAAACACGCGACTGAACACGTTTGCCAAGTGCTTCCACTTCCTGACTAGATCGATGATCCAGGACATAGGAAGTACCAACACTGAGCAAAATCATGGCACAGACGACGATCGCGGATGGGATCTGGCCCATCAGGAAAGAGACCGCGGCTATGACCAAGAGCTGAATGACGAGCGGACTT
>JAFIHQ010000013.1 GCA_017849315.1 Treponema sp. | reverse complement strand
ACTTGAGGCACTTGGCGCCGATATGATCACCATAAAGGATATGGCTGGCCTCATAGACCCCGCCACCGCGGCCAAACTCGTCTTGGCCATCAAAAATGAAGTAGCAATTCCACTCGATCTGCATACCCATTGTACGCCTGGATATGGTGTGGCCAGTCTCCTTGCTGGAATGGTCAATGGCGTAGACATTATCGATACGGCCGTACTTTCATTTTCTGGCGGTCCTGCGGCGCCGGGCTACGAAATTATGCAGATTTTTGCAGACAAACTTGGCCTCGATACGGGAGTAGACAAGGCGGCGGTTGGAAGAATCGATAGATTGCTGCGTTCAGAGCGGGCGGAGCTTGGAAATTTCGATCAATACAAACGGCTGCCACCAGAACTGGATCTTTCTAAAGACTCTATCGCTCCGGAACTCAGCAGGCTCTTTGACGACGCCATCGAACTGACGGTGACAAAAAAGTATGAGAAAGCTCTCGATGTCTGTAGAAGAATCGAGGCTGCTTTTAACTATCCTGAGCCGGACGTCATTGTACAAAAGGCGCAAATCCCTGGTGGAATGTACACAAACATGATGTCGCAGCTTAAGGAGCTGCACCTGGAAAACCAGAAAGACGAGGTCATGCGCATGGTGCCGCTCGTGCGGCTGGATTGTGGCGTCCCGCCGCTTGTGACGCCAACCAGTCAAATTGTCGGCGCACAGGCTGTGAACAATGTGGTCTCAATCGCAAAAGGCGATCCACCCTACTCGAATGTTTCCAAGAACTTTGCCGATCTTGTAAAAGGCTCCTATGGCAAGACACCGTGGCCTATCGATCCGGAGTTTAGGTTCAAGATCTGTGGAACAAGGGAAGAAATACCTTACGATACAAGTAATTATAAAAAACAAAACAATCCGGTTCTTCCCGAGGCGGGAGGCGTAAGGCTGGCCCTCAACGAAAAAGAAGAGCTACTCTTGGAGCTTTTCCCTTCAGTGGCCGAGCGATTTCTAAAGAACAAGCGAATCGCGGAGTGGAAGGCTGCTCACCCCAATGGTGTAGAAGCCACCGAAAATACAGGGTCGGCCACCACTCCTCATGCAAGCGACTTAAGCGCCGATTGTATCGACTTGGGACAGAGTGCACCGGCCTTTTCAAGTCTCGTGGCGCCGCTCGACAAAGATTACTGTATCGAAGACGGGCTCGACTCAGGTTTTTGGGAGAACGCGATAAACAACGCTGAGTAGCCTGGGGCCTGGCTTGTCCTATGCATCCTTGTCCTTTGCATCCTTGTCCTACGCCTGTTTGTCCTTCTTCAAGTTCATTGACACGGTCATGACGAAGACGAAGCATACAAGAATAAAGGCTGCTCCCCATGCCTTTTGATGCCAGTCGTCATACGGGCTCTTTATATATTCATAGATGACAAGCGGCAGGGCACTTATGGGTTTGCCGAGCGCTGTGCTGATATACGGGCTGCCAAAAGCAGTAAAGAGCAGCGGTGCCGTTTCCCCTGCAATTCGGGCCACCCCAAGCCCTGTGGCGCTCAAGATTCCCTGCTTTGCGGCGGGCAGAATAACGCCAAAGGCAGTCCGCCACTGGGGAACCCCAAGCGAAAGCGCCGCCTCTCTATACGATCCTGGGACAAGCGCGAATACTTCGCGCATGTTTGTGGTGAGCAGTGGAATCATGATAAAGGCGAGCGCCACAGATCCGGAAAAGGCAGAAAAGCCTCTCATTGGTATCACAAGCCATGTGTAAATAACTATACCAACAATAATTGATGGAATTCCTTGTAGCGCGTTGACAAGCACGAGCACGAGCTTTGCAAGCTTTTTTTGAGCGTTCTCGGCAAGATAGAGTGCCGCAAGGATCGAAATTGGCAGGCTAAGCATCGTGGCCAGCCCCACGACGATCAAACTACCCAGAATCGCGTTAGCGACGCCGCCGCCCGGGTCCCCGAATGGCTTCTGCGCCTGGGTAAAAAAGTCGATATTGAGCGCCTTGAGGCCATTTACCGCGATGGTAACGAGCATATGACCAAGGACGATCAGTACGAGGATCACCGGAATCGCGAGCGCAACGGCAAAGGCTTTGTTCTTTGTACGACGCCGCCTTATCAGCTTGGGATCTTCTTTGATCGGATTCCCTCTTGATATTGCATCTCTTGCTATTGCATCTCTAGACATTGCCGTTCTCCGTTTTGCCGATGATTCTGCGGCCAAGAAGATTCGTTAAGAACGAAAGAACGAAAAGCACCAGTGCAAGGGCCATCATCGCCGAACGGTGAAGATCGCTCTCCGCCTCGTTGAACTGGCTTGCAATGACGCTCGCAAGCGTATTCCCGAGGGCGAAGACCGAGTTCGGCATGCGGGTAGCGTTGCCAATGAGCATCGTTACGGCCATCGTTTCGCCCAGCGCCCTCCCAAGGGCGAGCAGGATACCGGCCGCTATTCCAGAGCGGATATACGGGATGCTGACGCCCAAGATCATCTCCTGGCGCGTAGTTCCCAAAGCAAGCGCGGCTTCCCGCATCGAATTGGGCACGCGTTGCATCACTTCCGCAGTAAGAGATGCAATATAAGGAAGTATCATGACCGCAAGAACAAGCGAGGCCGAAAGTATGCCGACACCATAGGGTGCAACGCCTGCAGCGCCTTCCAGTTTCTGAACAAGCGGCACTATCGTCGTCATTCCCCACAATCCGTAGACCACCGAAGGAATGGACGCAAGGACATTGATAAAGATCGACATCGCCTTACTTAAGAAGGAATTGCGCAGGTACTCACCCATGACGACGCCTACTGAAAGAGAAAGGGGCAAGGACACGAGAAGCGCCACAAAGGAAGTCAGCAAGGTTCCCGAGAGGAAGGGCAGCGCCCCATACTGTTTTGTTACCGGATTCCACTGTTTACCCGTAAGAAAGCCGAGCCCGAAAACCTGAAGAGTCGGTATCGAGTCGACGGCCAAGGTAAGGAGGACCGCCGCAAACGCCAAAAGCAGGGCCACTGCGGCCCCGCTTATCATTCTGAAATATCGTTTATCGTTCATGTAACCCTGTCCGTCACTATCATAAGCTGGACTTTGCTGGGCCGCCTCAAGGCGGTTTTACCGAAGTTTCTGGCCACTGTAGGTGATGCTTGAGATAATCGCCTCAGTATCGGCAACGGCCGACTTGGGAAGCGGCGCGTAGTCAAGAGCTTCTGCATACTGCTGTCCATCGTGGATGATCCACCACAGTAAGTCGACAAGGGCTTTTGCCTGCTCCTTGGTTCTTCCGGCGTAGTTCTGATCCTGATAGACCACAAGCCAGGTGAGCGAACTGATTGGGTAGCCTTGTGGAGCGCTGGTGTTAGCGAGCACTATCCTTGTGTCCTTGGGCATGTTAAGACTTGCAGCGGCAGAAATCGACGCCGTGGTAGCCTGTACCCAGTTCCCGCTCGCATTCTTCAAGGTCGCCATGGCGAGCTTGTTCTGATTTGCGTAGGCCAGTTCGACATAGCCGATGCTGCCCGTCGTCTGCTTAACAACGCCGGCCACGCCGGAATTCTGCGCCGCGCCCTGACCCGCTGGCCAGCTCACGCTGTTCGCGTTACCAACTTGTGAGCTCCATTCGGGGCTGACCGCGGAAAGGTAGGCGGTAAAATTGAAGGTAGTGCCGGATCCATCCGAGCGGTACACTGGCATTATCGGCGTAGAGGGCAGATTCACACCGGGGTTCTGGGCCTTAATGGCAGCGTCGTTCCACCTGGTAATCTTGCCAAGATAGATGTCAGCCACGAGGTCACCGGTCAATCTGAGCGCCAGATTCCCGGGGAGATTGTACACGATAACGACGGCACCAACGGTTGTCGGAATGTGCACAATCTTTGCAGGGTACTTTGCCATGTCCGAATCCTTGACAAAGGAGTCGCTTGCGCCAAAATCCACGACACGGTCTTGAATGTTCTTAAGGCCGCCAGACGAACCAATAGCCTGATAATTGACTTTTACTCCGGTTTTTTGGGCATAGACGTCGAACATCTTGGTGTACAGAGGCGCCGGGAAGGTAGCTCCCGAGCCAAGCAGCGACGTTACCTGCGCTGTTGCAACTGAGGTAACGCTAAGTACCAAAAGGAGTACGATTAAGCCGCGAACGCGATTTCTCTTCATTTTCCAACTCTCCTTTCTCTAAACGTGACCAAAAGATAGGAGGCTGCAATTAAACCTTTGCGACTTTGCGGTTAGAAAACTGTTAAAACGTTGGACAATAAAAAAACCGCCCCTGCACGGAGCGGTTTTTTCGACTTTCAGCCTAATCTGAAGTCCAGTTAGTGTTGTTCTTGTGTGTTATTGATTGGTGGTAGCAGGCTGAGCAGCGGCGTCAGTGGCGGCAGCTGCAGGTGCAGTAAACCCAGCGGCCTCGAGCGAAGACTGGAGTGTGGCAATCTCATCTTTGAGCGTGGTCAAACTTGTCTTGGCAGTCGCATAGTCGCCAGAATCGTTGGCGGAAGAAGCGGCGGCAATAGCCTGCTCTTCGTTTGCAATCTGGGCATTGATGGCGTTAAGGTCAAGCTTGGCCTTTTTGGCCTTCTTGGCATCGCCAGCTGCTGCTTGAGCTTCTGCTTTTACCGTGTTGAATGCATTCTGAACATCGGTGAGAAGCGTTGCAACATCGTTCTTGGCAGCTTCAGCATTGGCAGTGGCAGCGTTCTTCGCTGCAGTAGCTGCCTGGCTATAAGCCTTTACAAGCTCAGTGAGTTGCTTGTAGTCCTTTCCGGACTGCTTTGCATTCTGAGCAGCCAACTCCGCTTCCATAGCGGCCTTGGCGTCTACAGCTGCCTGATACTCGGTAGGAGCATAGACGTCGGCTTTTGCAGCCTCAGCTTCAGACATAATAGCGTTAGCAGCATCGATATCCTTTTGAGGAAGCTGAGCTGCGCACGAAGCAACAAGAAGTGCAACAAGGACGAGAGAAACTACCTTAAGGTACTTCATAAAAGAAACCCTCCGAAAAACTCCGGCTGGGAGAAGCGGCAAGCGGGCACACACGATGTCGAAATCTTGCCTTCTTCTACATCAACCACCGGAATAGTACCTGTGATGGTAAATTATGTCAATATATGCGAAATACGCAGAGTTTAATGGCTTAGTGCAAAATATTCATAAATACCGTCTTCTAAATAAGTTGCTGCATACGCATTTTCTTCTTTATCCTTTTGTCACTTAATGGATACAATGATGCAAAGATATAATGATGCACATGAGTTTATTAGGAAGGGCTGCAAAAAGGTATTTAGCGGTCGGCATCTTGAGCGGTATGCTGGCCGTCGTTTGCAATATGCCAGTTATGGCTCAAACGCACGCAGAACCTGAGGGACACACAGAGGGTGAGACGCAAGCCCTAGCTCCCACAAGACCCAAAGTGGCCTTGGTTTTGTCGGGTGGATCGGCCTTTGGGCTGGCGCATGTCGGTGTTATTAAAGTGCTCGAAGAAGCAGGCATTCCCATAGACATGGTCTGCGGAACCAGTATGGGTGCGATTGTGGGAGGCCTGTATGTGGCCGGCTATTCTCCGGACCAACTGGAAGCGATTGTCACGAGCGTGGACTGGAATGCGGTCTTTGTGGACAGCAAGGTGACGGCTGCAGACCGCTACGAGAACGACAAGCGCATGGGTTACGCGCTTAGGATGGGCTTCGACAAAACAGGAGTCGCCATAGGGGAAGGCGTCTTTTCCGGACAAAACATTCTGACGCTT
>JAFIHQ010000113.1 GCA_017849315.1 Treponema sp. | reverse complement strand
TGGATGCCCGCTTTCAATCTTTGTCTTCTATGGCTTTATCAAGAATATTCCTTACGAATTGGAAGAGTCGGCGACAATCGACGGCTGCAGCCAGGCGCGAACGTTCTTTCAGATTGTATTTCCCCTGTTGCAGCCGATCATTATAACGGTATTAATTCTTAATGGTATATGGATTTGGAACGACTATCTTCTCCCGCTTCTTATGCTTGGTTCGAATGGCGCGGTGCAGACAATTCCCATTGCCGTGACTGCGTTTGCAGGCGCATACCTCAAACAATGGGACCTGATCCTGACCTCGGCGCTCATAGCGATGTTGCCGATCATCGTTCTGTACATTTTCGCGCAGCGCTACATTATCAAGGGCATGGTAGAAGGCGCCGTAAAGGGTTGAGCCTACCGCACGGCCTCCCAGAGCCCGGACTGCTCGGACCGGAAGGCCGCGTCGATGACCTTCATGTTGCAGACGGCGTCCGATGGAGGCGTCGGAACCGGCTTGGACTCGAGTACGCTCGAAGAAAAGGCCTCGAACATGAGCCTGTACTGACTGGCCGGCCCAAGATTCACACGCCGCGTGCCAAGGCCTGTGGTAATGATCGTTGTCACCGGCACGTCGTCATAGGCGTTGTAGGGAAGAAGGATCGTCATCGAACCATCTGTGCCCAGTACCTCGACCCGCTGGAAACCAGCTGACTGCGTGCTGACGGTAAAGACCGCGTGTGCCTGGCCAAAGTCCAAAATGGCGGAGCAAAGCACATCGGTTCTAAAAGTGGGGTCTCTGTTTATCAGGGCCACAACGCGCTTGGGTTCGGCAGAAAGCAGAAATCTGCTCGTGGAAATGGCATAGCAGCCTATGTCCAAAAGGCCACCGCCGCCTTTTTCCAGAATATTCCGGATATCTGCCGGGTTTGTGTTAGAATATGCAAACTGAACGTTGACTGAGGTTACGGTGCCAATTTCTCCGGAACGAATGACGTCACGCGCGTGTACCCACTGCGGATGGAAACGATACATAAAAGCTTCCATGACGTGAACATTTTTGGCCTGGGCATAGTCAATCGCTTCTTGTGCCTGGCCTGCGTTCAGGGCAAATGGCTTTTCACACAAAACGTGCTTTCCTGCATCTGCGGCCTTTTTTACCCATTGAGCATGCAGATCGTTCGGCAAGGGCAGATACACCGCATCGATTTCCGGGTCTGCAAGGAGCGCTTCGTATGAGCCGTAGCTTTTGGGAATGCCCAAGAACTGTGCCTCGCGCTCTGCCTTTGCCTTGTCCCTGGAAGCGATTCCCATAACCTTTACTTTTGCGGAATCCTTGAGTTCGTGATGTATTCGCAAGTGATAAATATGTGAGACCGACAAAACGCCCCATCGTAAATAGTCCATACGCCCGCTCCTTCAGTAAGTCCTTATCTATCTCGATCTTTGACTGTAGCTATAATATAGATTTATAGGTATAGTAAAGTGCTGGCTGTATTTCATGCAAAGGAACCGGTGTTATGATGAGCATAAAAGACATAGCCAAACTTGCTGGCGTTTCTCCTTCCACGGTCTCACGCGTCTTAAACAACCGCGAGTATGTGCGCGACGAAATCCGCAAACGCGTGTTGGAAGTCGTCAAGGAGAACGGCTATGTGCCCAACAATGTCGCCCGGTCCATGGTACTGCGCCGTACCTTTACTATCGGCGTCATCATTCCGGACACCTTCAACATGTTTCAGCGTCAACTTTTCTCCACCATCGAACACCGACTGGAACAATTTGGCTACAGAACGATGTTCTTCTTCGTCAAATGGAATTCAGAAAGCGAGAGCGACTGTCTTAGGCGCTTAAAAAGCGAAAGTCTGGACGGTGTCATCATGCTGCACGAAGTGCAATATCAAGCCATGTACAAATACCTCAACGAATTCCCCAACCCGGTTGTCTTGTGTACCTTTGGTTGTGAAAACTATAAGTTTCCTGCGGTCTACGTTGACGAAGTGGACGCAGCGCGAGACGCGGTGGAGTACCTCATACAGCATGGGCACGAGCGGATTGGACTTATTGCCGGCGCTCATTTTTCGTTTTCCAAGCTGAGATCCAAAAGCTATGTCGAGGTACTCAAAAGTCATGGAATAGAACCCAAGCCGGAATGGCAAGTGGTAGTGCCTTCGTACACACCGGAAGACGGACGCCAGGGCATGGAGACACTGCTTGAGCGCGACAAATCGCTGTCTGCTGTCTTTGCCATAACAGACGAGCTTGCGATCGGCGCACTGCGGGCACTCCACGAGGCCAGGATTCGTATACCCGAGGACGTCAGTGTTATTGGATTTGACGACATCGACATTTCCGGTTTCGTGGAGCCTGCTTTGACCACAATCCACCAGCCAATCGTCGAAATGGGCGAGCGTACCGCCGAGCTTGTCTGTAAGCTTATCGACGAAGGCAAAGGGGCGCACCCCAAGGTAGTCTTGCCGCACCGACTTATTGAGCGCGAATCGGTTGCGAATCATTTTCGTTAGGAAATGCAAATCACTTGCAATTCTGACGAAATAGCTGTATCTTCAAGGTCGCCAGTAACAATTTGCGAATCATTCGCATTTTTTGCATAGTTCGCAAGGGGGATTGTGTGACATTGAACCGTGTTAAATTGAATCGTATAGCGTCCTTTATAATGCTGGCGCTTGTGGTAATGTTTGCGCCCGGAGGGGCGGAGGCGCAAAGTACAGCGATCCAAGGCGTCAAGGGTGTCAAAGTAGCACAGGCGGCATCGACCGGCGCCAAGCCACTTGTCGCGGTGAGTATCCTGCCCCAAGCCGAGTTCGTGCAGCGCATCGCTGGCGACAGGGTGAGCGTTCTGACCCTTGTCGGCCCTGGCGCTTCGCCACACAGCTACGAGGCGACGCCGCGTCAAATGGCGGACTTAAGCAAGGCGCAGCTCTGGTTTACCATCGGCGTCGAGTTTGAAATTCCGCTCGTTCCAAAGGTGAAGTCGCTGTATCCCAAAATGGTCCTCGTCGATACCGCAAAAGACGTCAAGTTGCGCAAGCTCGATGCGGATCCAGACGGAGACAGCGGATGGGATCCCCATACCTGGCTGGGGTACGAAGCCTCCAAACAGGAAATCACGGTGATCTATCAGACGCTGGCTAAGGCATTTCCG
>JAFIHQ010000112.1 GCA_017849315.1 Treponema sp. | reverse complement strand
GAAACCCTTGAACGCCGGCGTAACAGGCACCTTTTTGGCGACACGTTTCTCGATACCAATCGCAATCTCTGCGGGCTCCGCTTTTATTTCAAGCGGGTCAACCTCAAGTGCATTCCCGCGCTTTGTAAGGCGAACAGGCACCCTATAGACTCCCTCGGACTTGATAGAGGTAAGATCCAAAGATGCCGAAAGATCATCCTCGCCAACTGCATAGATTGCGTCCCGTTCGCCGCGCAGTATGACTTTTATGGTTTGGGGATATTCGCTCGATGGCGCCATCTCGTCGTTGACTGATACGGAGAGCGGTATGTTGAGCGAACGCTGTTCCAAGCGGGTGAGTTGAAAAAACAGGGTAAGGAACAGTGCCAGGACGAGGGACAGTACCTTGGCGGGCCAATCCGAAAAAAAAGACTTGAGCAACTTCTTAGTCTGCATAGGCCTGACCTTGCGCTTCGTCCTGCTCGTCCAAGCTGCCAAATTCGAGCAGTTTGGCCAATTTGGTCCTTATCTGCTCGCCATTCAACCCATAGTAGAGTTTGGAATCGTAGGCAAGCGAAATTGCGCCTGTTTCTTCCGACACGACCACCACCACCGCATCGGATTCCTCGCTCATGCCGAGGGCCGCCCGGTGTCGGCTGCCAAAGCTCTTCTTGATGTCCTGCTGATCGGAAAGTGGCAGGAAGCAGGCCGCAGAAGCGATTCTGCCGCCTTGAATGACGATCGCACCATCGTGAAGGGGATTGTCGTGCGCAAAGATGGACACGATGAGGCTTGAAGAGAGAATCGCATCGAGTTTGACGCCACGATCGCTGATTTCTTTTAGACTGACATTTCTGCCAAAAACTATGAGGGCGCCCCTGCGCATCTGCGAGAGGATTTCACACGAAGTTACGACGGCTTCAATCTGACTCGCCTTGGGTTGCGGACCCGACCTGAAGAGCTTGCCTTGGCCAAGTCGCATAAAAATCTTACGTAATTCGGGTTGAAAAACGATGGCCAAACCCACAAGGAGGCCAGGCGCGAGTATGCCCATAAGCCAACTGACCGTGGGAAGCCGCAAAAAAAAGGCCACGGCGTAAATGCCGGCCACAATGAGAAGGCCTTTTATCAGTTGGATAGCCTGCGTTTTTACGAGAATCTGATATGTTTTGTAAATAAGAAAGGCAAGTAAGAGGACATCGAGCACGGGGCTGATATAGGTCGAGAAAAACGTGGAAATCGCGCTGATATCCATTCGTGCTCCTAGGTTCTGCCGTTTGCGTTGGGCATCATGGCCTTAAAGACAGCAAGGGCATCTTTGGTGGCACCGACGTCGTGTACCCGCACAATGCTTGCACCTTGCGCGCAGGCGGCACAGGCTGCTCCAAGGCTGCCTGCCAGGCGTTCTTCCACAGGCTTGCCAGTCAGTTCGCCTATCGTCCGCTTGCGCGATGCGCCTATTAAGACAGGATAGCCCGACTCAACAAAGAGATAAAGCCGCCGCATGATGTCCAGGTTGTGCTCGACCTTTTTCCCAAAGCCCAAACCTGGATCCAGAATAATCTGAGATGGTTGTACACCGGCTTCGATCACTTCCCTGGCACGATTGAGGAGAAAATCCAATACTTCTTGGGCACAATCCATGTAAACGGGGTTATCTTGCATGTGTTTGGGGTTCCCCAACATGTGCATGAGTACAACTACTGCCCCGCTCCTGACAACGACTTCTGTCATAGCAGGATCCTGCAGAGCGGATATATCGTTGATTATGTCGGCGCCCTCGTCCAACGCGGCTTTTGCCACTCCTGCGTGGCGTGTATCGATGGATATGATGGCAGCTGACCTTGCCCTAAGAGCCTTGAGGGCCGGCAGCAGTCTGTGCAATTCCTCGTCTTCCGAGATCTCTTCGGAACCGGGACGGGTAGATTCTGCTCCCAAGTCTAGAATGTCTGCCCCGTCTTCCAGCAGGCTAAGTGCCTTTTCTGCAGCGATGTCTGGATCCTGTATCCTGCTTCCCGGGAAAAAAGAATCAGGCGTAAGATTGAGGATACCCATGACGAGCGGCCTTTGGCTTAAGTCGAGTGTCCTACCTCTGGGCAACGTAATAAGATTCATGAGCTTGAATGACCTCTTCGGAGTTTTGATTATGCACATTATCTGCAAAAGTTGCTTTGAGCGTAGCATAGAGCCCTGACTCGTCAAGATGAGCGTCGTGCAGAAGCTCCTCCCGGGTTGCCTGAGGAGCGGGCACAGCGTCAAAGCCGAGCACAGTAAACCGCGCCTGTATCGAATGTTGCGCAAGTAGAGAGACAATACTCTCCCCAACGCCGCCACAAGCGACACCATCCTCAACCGTCAGGATTGACGCATATTGCGTACAAATGGAAGCCAAGAAAGCCTGGTCCAATGGGCAAGCGAAGCGGATAGAGTAAACGTCAACAGTAAAACCCTCTACTGCAAGGCGGTCGGAAACCCTGGCAGCAACTTGAGCCAGTGGACCGAGCGCACAAACCAGGGTCTTGGCAGCCGGCCTCTTGCGCAGAAACACGCCGCGGCCGGGCTGAAGAGGTGCCTTACTCGCAGGGTCGTCATTCTCGACTTGAGCCTTAGGGTAGCGGATGATTGTCGGCCCTCCGGATCCGCTTAGGCCGGCACTCAGGGCCATGCGCATTTCGGCGGCGCAAGACGGCGCAAAAATAGTCGTGTTGGGCATGGTCTTAAAGAGCGCGAGGTCGTACATTCCCTGGTGTGTTTCTCCATCCTCGCCCACCGCACCGGATCTGTCCAACGCAAAGATGACTGGCAACTTGTTAAGGGCGACGTCGTGCCACACTTGGTCGACTGCACGCTGCAAAAAGGTCGAGTAGATGGCTACAACAGGCTTTAAGCCACCCACCGCGAGACCGGCCGCAAAGGTAACGGCATGCTGTTCCGCTATTCCCACATCGTAAACGCGGTTGGGAAACTCCGTCTTCATGCCCTCGAGGCCTGTGCCAAGGCACATGGCTGCGGTAACGGCAACGACATCTGGATTCGATGCCGCAAGCTCCGTCATTGTCTGGGCAAAAACCTGTGTAAAAGACGGATTCTGCCGGATGGTAACATTCCGGACACTCCAAGGAGCCACGCCATGAAAAGCCTCGGGGTCTTCTTCTGCCTTTTCGAAGCCTTTTCCTTTTGTTGTAAGTACATGCACGACAACGGGCCGGTTTAATTCTCTGACTTGTTCAAAAATGCTTATGAGCACGGGGAGATTGTGTCCGTCTATGGGCCCTACGTATTCAAAACCCAAATCGGAAAAGAAGTTATCCTTAAAAAAGATGGCCTTGATGGCGCGCTTTGTTCGATTGACAACCCCCAAAAGTGTATTGCCGATCCGCGGAATGCTTGCCACTCCGTTATCAAACACCGTTCGAAATGCCTGATACCGCGAACTGGCAGACAAGCGCGACAGGTACCGGGAAATGGCACCCACATTGGGAGAAATAGACATCTTGTTGTCGTTTAAGATGATGAT